>NZ_JBELAU010000024.1:0-35695 GCF_040253585.1 Emticicia sp. W12TSBA100-4 | reverse complement strand
TTATAAAAAAAATCCACTTTAATTCTACATTTTTTTTAAATCGGCTATAGCGGCAGAGTGTTTTTGTTTAGCTGCTTTATTCAACCATTTTCGTGCAATTTTTAAATTATTATGATGCCAAAAATACCACCCTAAACAATACATGCCATCCGATTCGCCTTTATGAGCCGAACGACTCCACCAATCAAGAGCAACATACATATTTTCTTTAACTCCTAAACCGTGATAATAGATTTCTCCCAAAAATAACATAGAACGAGGGTCGCCTCTATAGGCCTCTAATTCACTGATTTTCAAGTCATTTTCACTATTAATACCGCCAATTTCTTCGTGCCATGCCCCCGCACCTCTCCATAATTCACTCTTTTGTGAAATCTTTATCTGTATCCCACCCCCAAAAATAGGCTTTACCAAGCTTATAAATACTACCAGTATTGTATCCACCAGCTTTTTTTATGGCTTCTTTAATGGAAAAATTCTTAGGGGACAACATGACGCAAATATATTTAGAGAATATTATTTTCTAATAGAGTTATATCAAAAGTGTACCCACTTAATGTTAAAAATGAAACAAAAAATGGCCTCTTTATAAAAAACGTTAGTTACATCCTGCAATTTGAGCAACAAAATTGCCAGCTCTTGCCTCAAACCCTGGACTAAGCGTAATGGATTTACCAGCAATGTAGCCTGTGTTTCCTCCGGTTAATTTATTAGTGGCTCCAATGGTTTGACCTACTTTGAATGTGGTTGCTCCACTACTTTGATTATTCGTAGGATTGACCAATACCAGCGAGTTGTTGGCACAAGGTGTTGTGCCACTTACAGTTATAGGAAATGTCTTAGTGTTTGAACAGCTGCCTACTTTGCGAGTTACCATAAGGGAAGATGGTGTACTGTTTACATTCCAACTTACATTTATGGGTGCTGTGGTAGTACTACTTGTAATAGAACCATTTACAATTTCCCATTTGTAATTTTCAGAGGGAGTATAATCTGTAAGGCTGTAACTTAAACTTTGATTAAGTGAAACAGAAGTACTTCCCACCAAATTACCTATACTGGGATTATTTACTTGTATCCACCTTCTACCAGTATTTTGACAACCATTGGTGTAGGTTACTGTCACTTTACGGTAGCGACTGCTATCTGCCACAAAGCTGAGGCTTTGAGTTGTAGCTCCATTATCCCATTTGTAGCTTGATACATTCGCTTGAGAAACCGTGAAGGTTTTACTCTGACCTGCACAGGCAAGTGTATCTCCAGTAATGGTTGGAATTCGGGCATTACCCACTAATTCTTTGGCGATACGATTGCCAGTTGCATCATACACGAAGTCATAATGACTTTGAGCTATAGATGGGTAAAACTTTAATAGGCTAACTAACAAAATTATGTTTTTTAATGTTGAATCATTCATTGACAAATCTGTTTTAATGTAGTATAGGAATTGGTAAGGCGTCTGTATTTGCTTGTGGAGCGAAATCTTTACTTTTTAATTGCTTTGTGTATTCAGGTTTGTCCATTGTCCCTTTAGGGTCAATTAATGTAGCATCAAAAAATATGTCATACACCATAGATGCTCTTCCAACCCACTTCAAAGCATCTAGTGCCCTTATATAAGGCCTTAAACTTTGTTCTCCACGAGTGGCAGCACCTTCAATTATTCCTGCTTTAGCAAATTCGCCTACCCCCTGATCATATGCTTTATCCCTAACTACAGTTGCCGCGTTTCTAGCATTCTTGATTAAACTGGCTTCCCCATTATACATCCTCTCAAAAGCACCAGCCATAGCTCCATTAGCAAATTTTCCTCCACTAAGTGCAGATGCTGTACCTCCTAAAACGGCAGCAATACCTACACGAGTGGCAGATGCGGTAAAAGAGATATCACCAGCCATAACTTTATCAATATTTGATGAGGCCGCTCCAGATATCGCTCCAGCTGCTGCACCTTGCCAAAAATCACCGCCTTGAACTTCTGCCATCGTTCCTTGTACAGCGGCATGCCCTGCAGCCTTTGCTCCACTTTGAACTAGTCCATTTTGAATCCCATTAGTCGCTCCTGCTACAAAAGAAGTCAAAGATGCAGTTATTTGGCCATAAATAGCTCCTTTGGTACCTGCTTTTACAGCATCGTTATAGCTTCCTCCGTTAAATGTTGAACTTAAAAAGCCACTTGTAAATCCAGCTGCCGCACCAGAACCAGTAACGGTTCCGACAACTACTGTCGCAGCCGTTGTAACCACAAATCGCCAATGTTCTTTAACAAAAGATGGCATTACTTTACTATCCATTACTTTAGCCAAAACCCTAGCCGAATGATAAGCCTGCTTTAACTGAGGATAATAGTTAATAGCGATTACCTTAGCCGCTTTGCTTGCTACAAAATCAACTGCACTATCAAATGCTTTGAAAATTTTCTTCCATTTAAAATAACCACTTGGGTCAGTAAACATGACCGGATTATTCTGCACATAGGCATATCTGTTATAGGCCTGTAAATCTAAGGCATCTTGAATAAATGGGTCAGGTGAAATAAATCTTGCTATCACAGGGTCATAAATACGCCCGTTCATGTTGATTAACTGAAACAAATCAAGATGCTCATGCTTCGTAAAGCCCCTGTCGTTGATATACTGAGCGTTGTCATCGGCATAGCCAGCAGTCTCAGCATTCATTCGTCGGCCCCATACATCGTATCGCAGATGTTGTAGAATAGAACCATTGGTATCTACCACTGCTACGAGGTTATTAGCATGGTCTTTTACCCATAGTTGTATATTTCGTGCTGTACCAACTTTATTTTCTACAGCTATAACTCCACTACCCCCACGTATATAGCTGCTTTCTTTGGTTTGGTTGCCCACAAGCTCTACTTCATATAGACTACTTACATATATCTTGGTTTTAGTAAGTTTATTGTTTACAAAAAGTTGCTGCATTACCCTTGCTCTATCAGGGCCATAAGTAATGATTGCGTAAGAGCTATCATTGGCAATGCGTTTTACCTTATTAAAAGAAGTATATTCGGTCGTAATCTTAAAGGAAGGCACACAAACGGCTGGATTCACTAAATCGATACGAGTTAGGTAACGTGGGCCATTGAGCGTGTTTTTATCGTAGATATAGTCTCCTACATCCGATTTACTTAAAATATTGCCATAGATATCATATTTCATTGTGGTGGCAGTATTCTCAGCTTGTCCAGAAACAGGAAAAACAATATTGGGACTTACGGCTGTTAACTGGTCCAGATCATCGTACGTATAGTTGGTACTACCTGTACGTATAATTTGAGCCGCATTGTTATAAATAGTTTCTGATACCGAACTAATAAAATAACGGTTATCGTAGGTAAGCTGATTGTTTATCCTTGGGGTTCCGGTATCATTGGGCAGGAAAGTCTGGTATTGAGTAACATTACTTAGGTCTGCGGCGTAAGCATACGTATGTCTAAGCACAGCATTTTGTCCATTACTTTTTTCATAAATATCTTCTGAAAGAATATTATCTACTGCATTGGTGGTTTTGGCTCGCCACAATACTTTGTTGTCGGATACTCTTCTTACAATATATAGATAGTCTTGAGTATTGTACTCATGCTTCACTACTAAACCTGATGGATAGGTAATTCTATCTAATTTACTATCGGGGGTGTATTGGTAAGATGTTGTATAATTTACTGTATTAATTGTTTTGGATTCTGTGATAGTTCGACCAAAATTATCGTATGTATAAGCATACACAATACCTCCATATCCCGTTACACGCGTCAGTTTCCCTTTGGCCTTGCCATTAACACCATCTACATCATAAATGTAAGTTGTGACTCCTTCGGGTTCGGTTCGCTTGGTTACGCGACCCAGTTTGTCGTACTCCATAGTAATGACATTACCTTTAGGGTCAATTTGTTTCGTCATTTCACCAAAGCCATTATTTTCATAGCGGTACGTTCCCATTACGGGGTCTTCCATTTTTATTTTGTAACCTCGGGCATCATAGAAGTTTTTTAATTCTAAGCTGTCGTTCCCCACTACCCGTGTCGGATTGTTACGTTCATCATATTCATAGTTGATATGATGGTTCGCAATGGTGCCGTTTGAAGACTCCCAACGACTATTTAGTAATTGCCCTTGACTATTTTTTTCGATGATACGTTTACGCCCTTTGATATCTGTAACCGTCGTTTGATTGCCTAAATATTCGTAAGAATTGTTTTCTCCATAATCAGTTGTTCGAATAACTCTACTCATTAAGTCGTATTGGTAGAGTTTATTGATACCAGGGCCAATTTCTGTAGTTTTCTCTCCTTTGTTATTAAAAGCTATTTTGTACGAGATTGTATTACCAGAGAAATTGATTTTATCCATCTGAATCATCCTACCCAAGATGTCATAATGTTCTAAAACGGCGGGTGAATTACCCCGTTTTTTGTACATCACAAATTTGGCAAGTGTAGGACTATTCCAAGTAGCTCCAGCCCTGTATATTCGCTCAATGCTTTCTACACCAGTTGGATCAGTTACCTTTACAATTCGCTGAAAAGCATCATGTTCGTAGGTATCTGTCAGGCCATTAATGTCTGTGTTAGTGATAATTGAGCCCGTTGACACATTAAAAGAAGTAAGAATCTCATGCCCAAGTGGGTTGATGATTCTAAGCTTTAAGCGTTTTTGAGTATCAAACTGTGTTTGGGTAATTCTACTCTCAACTTGTGTTCCATTCCATGCTTTTACCTCAGTTTGAGTGATGTTCCCTGCATTATCATGTGAGTAGATTACTTCTCTTTTAATTTGCACAACAGAATCTGGGTCTGTAATTTCTTTAGTTAGTTGTCCTGTAGTAGCATTATATTCAAATCCAACAGTTCTGACAGATGTAGGTTTACCGGGTGAAGCTCGGAAAACGGTACTACGAGTTAATCGGCCTAAAATCCAGTTGGACACATTGTCGGTGTATTGGCTAATAGTAGAGTCTTTAACCCCATTACCGTGGTCAACCACTACTCTTAAACTATTACCATAACTATCCTGAGTTACCCTACTGGTAGTGGAGTTAATTTGTGAAGTTGTATTTAGGTCATAGGTACGAGCAACCGAAACTTTTCCATAGGTATAATAACTTCGGGCCTTTAAGTAATTACCCGAAACGGTTGAAATGGTATAAGGTATTGCTTCAAAAGTAGCCTCATACAGTGAAAGTAATTGGCCATTGGCTGGGTCATCTTTACGCAATTCGGTGCGATAAGGCTGGCCAGCCAACCACCATTTATTCGCATCAATAGTGTAAAACTTAATATCAAAAGTGTTTCGTTGTCGGTCTTTGGTAACCACTTTTGAAAAGCCTCTAAATCCTCGTCCAGCGGAATGTGAAAATGCTCCTTCGTAGAAATAATCTGTGTAAACAAAGCCACCAATTCCATCTTTACTACGTACAGAAGATAACACCGAGATAGGAGCTGTAAATTCAAAAAGTGGATATTTGAATTGTGTATTTGTACGTGTATAAACCGAAGGGTCTTTAAGTGTTTTATACGTAATAGTAATTTCTTGGCCAGACCCTTCCTGAATTACATTGATGATATCGGATTTAGTCAAATTATTATTATATATTTTACTCGTTAAAGCTGTTCCATCAACTTTGTAAAATAGCAAGTCATTCAAATTTCCTTTTGAATAATTACCAAAAAAGAAACTAACCGCATTATCAGCCAATAAAGAAGGGTCTAAAGGATTAAATAAGTCAATATTCTGACGGTCAAAACCACCCAAGCGTACTGAACTACCAGCTAATCCAGCTCTATTATAAAAGAGTATATCAACCTGACCGTCATTATTGAAGTCTGTTAAATCTACAGTACTATCACCGCCTTGTGCTGTATGTGCTACATTTAGCTTATAAGGTTCTTCAAAAAATCTAAAATCACCTGTTGAAATTTGAAATTGATACGATGTTTCTGACATTTTGACGGCAATATCAGGTAAGCCATCTCCATTTGCATCAGTAACCAAAAAAGGACGGTTATAAAAATTAAATGGTTGATTATTGTATTCGATAAATCTATTTTGTAGCGGACTCCAATTGTATCGAATCGGATTTGTATCTAACTGAACCGAGTAAATTGGGTCTTGACCTCTAAACTTGAGGGAGTCATTATCATATACCCCCTCAGCTATTTTGATAGAATTAGCTTTGTAAATAGTGATAAATGCAGTAGCAGTATCAAGTAGGCAAACATCGTTCAATCCATCATTATTAAAATCAACAATTTGTACTCTATTGTAGGGTTGAGTATTGAACAAGTCTGGAATTTTCATGGAGGTCATCTTCTCCATTACGGGTAGTCCTATGCTATTTCCACCTGTATAAGTTGGTGGTTTAGTTTGAAGCCAAATATCACTGTCTCCACTTTTATTATAATAACTTCCTGTCTTTTTCAGACTAACTAAATCCGTAATTCCGTCTTGATTCCAATCGGTTATTTCAATTTCTCTATTTTTGAAAAAATGGAGATGTA
This sequence comes from Emticicia sp. W12TSBA100-4, assembly GCF_040253585.1. Lineage (NCBI taxonomy): Bacteria > Pseudomonadati > Bacteroidota > Cytophagia > Cytophagales > Leadbetterellaceae > Emticicia > Emticicia sp. W12TSBA100-4. Next base: position 29,178 of record NZ_JBELAU010000024.1, on the reverse strand, counting down.
AGGTATCGCCGTTTGCAACTGAAGCAGGAATAAATTCATTTACATTTTTTAGTACAGTTTGGACATTAATTCCTCCACTATAACCCAAAAGAATTAACTTAGAATCTCCTGAAGTTTTATTCCAAAAAAGAATATCTGTTTTCCCATCTACATTAAAATCGACAGTTCGAAATTGATAAGGTTTTAATTTAAAATTAACAGTTATAGTTTGACCATTTGGGAGAGAATTTGGGAGAGTATTTGGATATCTATTTAGATAAAATGTAAAATTACCTAATGTACTTGCTGTATCAACAAGGCATAAATCATTTGTTCCATCACCATCCCAATCACCAAAAAGTCTTATTCTGTTTTTAATGTAATTTGCGTCTATCTGAAAAGGGCCATTAGCTGAATTCAACTCTTTGAATGTATAATCCGTCGCATTTTTATCTTCATTTTGCCATTTAAAAATTGTAGGCTCATGGCATAATGTGTCGGCACATTCTTTGACCTGACTCAAAATAGAATTACCTGTAAACTTACTTGTAGTGTATGACAGTTCATAGCGTCGCACTTCTACATAGGTTGTTCCCTGTTGATTTTTGGCCGATACTTTTATCTTCGAAAGTAGTTTATCCCCACCACCAAGGTAAGTACCTTTTATAAAACTCCACTGTTTATCTTGTCTTGGTATATATTCAAAATCAATTCTGTTATAAGGAGAAAATGATACTCCACCAGTGTATTCAATCTTCTTAGGATAGGTATTTATCTTGCCATAAGGATAAGTTGAAACGTTTCCACCAATTTCTTTCTCGTAGGTATAAAGTATGTAATTGCCGTTTCTATCAGAAACCTTATTGAGTAGGTACGTAATTGGAATACCCTCTTTTGAATCTATTCTTGAGTCAAATGTATTTCCAAATTCCAAAATAAGACCATCTTTTGTATAGGCGATGAAATAACTTGGGGCTCCATTACCCAAAGTGTCAGGAATAGAGACACGTATAAATTGATTTTGTTCTGTATAGTACTCTGTTCCTTTGGCTCCATAGTTCGCATTGAGAACAGCAGTATTCTGTATATGATTCGGAGTTAAAACCAAACGACTTCCATTTAAAGCATATCTATCTTCTTTTGTAAGGCTGACTCCAATGGCAGAATTTCTACTCACATCAAATGCTTCATCCTGTGCTCTTGTTTTGGAAGACCTATTTATAGACTGTAATCCATCCAGATTCCATCCGACCCCTAAAATGCCATTTCCTCCTTGACTATTGTAAACAATACCAAGTTCAGGTTTTACTCCAGCTGAACCAGATGGAAGTACTATTGGTATACTGTAGATTGCTGCACCACCATCAGTAGCTTGAAAAGTTCCAGCAGTATATCCAAATGTAGATTGACTTCCAGATTGACAAACATTTATTATTGCAGTTTGTGATGAGCAACTCGTTATTCCTTGATGAGAGCAAGTGGCAGAATAAGTAGTGGTAATGGAAGGTTTAACAGTTATAACGTTTCCCGTCATACCATTCGACCAGCTGACTTCTCCAGGACAATATAATGCTTCTATTTGAGTAGACTCTCCATTACAAATATTAGTATTCCCAACAAATATTTTTGGTGGTGTTGGCAGCCAATATTTCTGAATCCAAAAATCTCTTTCACCGATTTTTGCCGCATTTTTGCTTCCTCCCATCGGAGAAACGGACTCACTTGCAATTATTAATTCATTGTTTTGCGAAAGAATCATTTCTTTTACCGCATCAATTCCTGTTCCTCCATAAGTTTTGTCCCAAAGGATATTCAAGTCGCTGTCAAGTTTAATTACCCAAGTGTCTAAATTACCGTAAGAATTTTCGGTCTTATTGCCAGTAAAAATATTAGAATTAGATCTTGCACCAATTAGGTACTTGTTGTCAGTGGTTTTGACCATCGTGGCTGGATAATCATCGCCAGTTCCGCCCATATTTTTTTCCCTTATAACCTCTCCATTACTTCTTAGTTCGATGAGCCAAATATCGTCCAAACCATTGGTTCCTACATTTTTGTACCCATTTCCAGCTAATATGGGTGAATTTGATGACCCCGCAATTAGGTACGAATTGTTATCTGTTTCAATAGCAAATGATGCATAGTCATCTTCTAATCCCCCTAATGTCTTATCCCAAATACGATTACCATTTTTATCTATTTTAATAATCCAATAGTCTTTTTTATTGATATTATCAGTTTCCTTACCACCAGAAGCATTTTTACCTGAATTTGTCCATCCCACTGCCAGATAATTCCCATCAGATGTCTCTAATAGATATTGGAGTATCTCATCGCCACTACCACCAAACGATTTATCCCACACTTTTTTTCCATTTTGGTCAACTTTTACTAACCAAAAGTCCTGGCCTCCATAACTTGGTGAAGTTTTACTATATTTTTGATTTGCAGGGTCATTCGTTCCTCCACTGCCAGAAAGCGATAACCCTCCAATTAGAAATCCTCCATCGCTTAACTGAATGGCTGCTTGAGAGTCATCCTCCCCAGTTCCACCAATTATGCTACCCCACTGATATTCATAATTTTTATCCGTTTTGAAAATCCAGTAGTCATAACTACCTTGAGGAATTTGTTCTTTATAGCCACCTTTGTCAGATGCTGAATATCCAACAAAAACATAACCCTCATCTGCTTGTGGGAATGTTTTGACTAAAATATCTGAAGCATTTGCAGAGAGTGTCTTTTCTGAAGTTTGAGTCCCAGCAGAGTTTATTCGTGTAAGCCAGTGATCCCAATTGAGAGAAGTTTCAGCCTTTTGAGGGTAAGTTGTTCGAGAGGGTGAATCCGAATAACCAGAGACAAAAATATCACCATTTTTTAACAAACCAATAGACGTTGGTGATTGACGAAGTGTTCCTCCAAAAGTTTTATCCCATATTTTAACAATATTAACAGGGTTACCTATTTCAATTGTGTATGATGCTGACCGGCTACCAGGACAAGAAGGGGTAGTACATGTGGCGGTGTAAGCAACTGTTGACTGTGGAATAATAGATAAACTTGGACCATTTCCAACTGTCGTTGAGTTTAAAGTCCAAACAACTGTTCCACCTCCACAGTTTTGAACAGATAATGTAACTGGCGTACTGGCACATACTTTATTCGCAGGTACGGCCGAAATGGAAATGGAAGGAGGTAAATCACTTAGTGAAATAGAGTTGGTTACATATGTCCCTGTTAATTTTGCTTTGTATTGAAGCAAGCTTGAGTTGTTACCAACAACCCAACCGTTACCCCCATCTGAGAAATATAAATCTGTTATTTGATTTGTAAAATTTAAAGATATTCGCCAGGTTGTACCGCCATCATCAGTTTGTAGAATGATCCCAGATGAGGTAGTTATCCAGCCATTTGCAGGTGTTGAGAAGTATATATTTTTAAAATTTGGCGATGTTAATAATGGGTTCGAAGAATCTATTTGACTCCAATTTACATTTATTAAACTCCAATTGAGTCCACCATTAGTTGACTTTAGTAAAGTTCCATTCTCACCAGTTGCCCAACCCAATGAAGAATTAACAAAATATACTGCGTTTAGATTAGCTATAGTAGTTTGGCCGCCTCGAGGCACCCAATTTTGCCCACCGTCTGCTGTTCTAAGAATAGTTCCATTATTTCCTACTACCCATCCAAATGATGTGTTGAGAAAAAAAACGTCTTTAAGTTCTTGTGTCGTACTACTATTTTGAATTGTCCAGGGGTCTATAGTATTTGTTTTAACAATTAGCCCATTACTTCCGACAGCCCACCCCGCAAATGAGTTAATAAATAGAATCTTATTAATTTGCCCTGAAATGTTTGTTGGCTCATAATTACTGCTCCATGTTGTTCCTCCGTTTATAGTTTTGAGAATCAAAGGTCTGTCAGAAGCATTTTTACCTACTACCCAGCCGACATCAAGCGTTGAAAAAGTGATATCATTAACAGACTTAATAGTTAAGTTGGAGGTACTTACCCAATCTAAACCTTGATTTGTTGTTTTATAAACGGTATGAGTAGTACCATTATTTGGAAATCCAAATTGAGAAGTACTAACAAGCCAGCCATTATTCTTATTAAAGAAGCTAGTTGCTTTAAAATCAGTTGAAGCAAGCAATGGTGTAGCAAAAGAAGGTGTTAATTGAGTAGTAAAAGTATTTGCTCCATTGCTTGTTTTTCGAATAGTACCATCAGACGAAACAACCCATCCTGTCAATGAATTTTGGAAGTATGTATCTTTATAAATTCGTTGGGGCAAATCGGAAGTTAAATTCCAAGTTGAACCCCCATTTGTGGTTTTATAGATTCCAATATTAGAACTAAGATATCCAATATTGAAATCCACCATTCTTATTCTGAGTAACTGTGAAGACGTGATTGTTGAAATTATATTCCAGTCTGCTCCACCATTAATGGTTCTATAAACATGTCCATTGTAGGTTACTAACCAACCATTCAAATCATCAAGGAAGTGTATGTCACTTGGATTGGCTTCATTATTGATAATTTTTTTAATCCATGTAGAGCCACCATCACTGGTTCTGTAAACAGAAGTTTCACCTGTTTTATAGCCAGTAATCCACCCTGTTTTTTCATCTGTAAATTGAATATGATGAAGCAATTCATTTTGATTACTGAGTTGTACATTCCAAGTTATACCTCCATCGAAAGTGTATAAAATTTTCGATTCTAAACCAACTACCCATCCAACATTTTCATTTACAAAATAAACAGATATAATATCTGTTTTAGGTAATGCAGGATTTTCGTTTTTAATCCATGTTAATCCCCCATCAAAAGTCTCTAACAAAACTCCCTGTACACCAACAATCCAACCTCGTAAAGAATTGATAAAGAATACTTGATTAAAATTACCGTAACTTCCACTATTCTGATAATTCCAATTTGTACCCCCATTAGTTGTATTCATAATAACTCCATTATTTCCTACTGCCCATCCGGTTAGTTCATTTAGAAAAAATATTGAGTTTAGTTCGGGTCTTGGATTTATTGTATTCCAGGTTCCAAATGTATTGAACTGAGGAAGAGAGGCATTATATTTTCCATAATCAGATGGTATGGGAGACATATTATAACTGTTATAAGAATAATATGCACTATCTCCCCGTTGCCAAACAACAGGAAAGTATGGAGCAGTAAATATTGGGTTATTAGACAAACAAGGGGGAGAATTGATTGAGATTTGCTGCTGAGAAGCATCTAAAAGTGTAATTCGATTACTTGAATCACTTTGACAATTGCTGTTAATTGAACAAATAGCACGATAGTTACCGGGTGTAGATACAACTATTGAATTTCCAATTTGCCCATTATTCCATATTACGCTATATGGACAGTTTTGAGCCTGTAATGTTGCCATTTGCTGATTAGAAACAACGGTTTTATTACTATATATAATTGGTTTAGATAGTTTTTTTATTTCAATTGCATTTGATGCTTCTCCAATACAATTATTTTCAGAACACCATGCAGAATATATACCCTCTTGAGAAATAGTAATCTGATTACCTGTTGCCCCATTATTCCAATTTACTTGCTCAGCTCCACAGCTTGTACTTAAAATAGCTACATCTCCATTACAGAGTAACGTCTTGTTTGCTCGTATAATTGGAATTGTAGGATTAGGTTTTACAAAAATACTAAAGGTAGTTGTATTAGTTTCGCACAAAGGTGCGACTGAAAACTCAACAGTTTCATTAATCAAAGAATATGTATTTTTAGATTTGTTATTAAAATCTACTGACGAAACTCCATAGTTACCGTTACTATCCTCAATACCTAAAGTCATAAACTTACCTTCTTCAGGTAGATTCCTAATATTTACAATTCTTATGGTATTTGAAGTCTCTAATAGCTGAATTTGAACTGAAATTCTCTCATTAGGGGTAGTAGTCGAACCATAAAATTTTACATTAAAAAAATTTACAACTAATTTTCTATTTGGTGCATTTCCAGTAGTAATATATTCAAGTGTTGATTGGTTATCTACCACTAAATCAGACCATGCAAAGGCAATAAGATTGTTGGGTATTGTGTTATTTGGTATAGAATATGGACCTAAACCACTATATCCGCTTCCTTGATTACTAAAGGTAATAAATCCGTTTGTCCCAATACGGAATTCAGTGAAGTTATTACCAAAAAATTGAAAATTAAACCCAATTGGAAAAGCTCCAAATAAGACATCGTCCCATTCACTCCCGTTATCAGGGGATTGTGTAGTCTTGATGTTTGTACCCGTAATATTTAAAAAAGTAGATTGAAATGAAATATTTCGTTGGAATAAATAATTACCACTTCCATTAATTGAATAATTATATGTATGATTTCCACTACCTGCAATTCTTGTATTTATTGTATAAATACCGGACTCACTTTTGCTTACTCCTGGTCCAACAAGAAGACCATTAGTTGGTGACAAATTTACATGTAATGTTTCACCGTCACAATAAGGACCTATTTCTGTCACAGAAGCAGTTGGTGGACACTGACCCCATGTCTGTAATGAAGTAAGTAAAAATATAAATGTTATACAAAAAAAGATATTATTATTTTTCATTAAAATATAGTTTAGCAGAACACATTTAGTGTAAGTGAATAAAACAGTTTGGGTAGAAGGTATTTTGTCTTACTTAATTTTTAGTTTTGAAGCATGATTTCTTATAAATTATCTTATGGATTTATCATCTCTCCACTTTAAATTAAAATTTACCGTTTTCCACTATTTTATCAAAGTATATTTACTTAATGCTTTTTTATGAATTTATTATTTAACAAAGTTTCATTAAAAATACCTGCGTAGTCAATCCCCCTTTCGGGGTATTTTATCTACTGTCTAAATAGTATATTTTTGAATTATTTTAAAGCGAGTGGTACAAGATTTCTCTATAAAACAGCCATTTATTATTATTTTTAGACAATGAATAAATAATATCAAGGTCATTGATGATGATTAAAGTGATAAATCTCAAATCTGATTATCCTCCAAGGATAAAAATATTCAACATAAAACTATTGTTACTGCTACTTTTGCTAATGCCAATCAGTTTATTGGCAAATTCGCCAAGCGTAGTCGAAATAAATAATAACAATGGACAAGCTTTTGATGTAGTTATTTTCAAAAATCAAGAGCCTAAAACTACTTGGAAACAATTCATCAATACAGAAGGGGAATTGGTAAAATCAGAAGAAATAAACTTTCAGCATAGTGGTGGAAGGCAGTGGATAAAATTTAGTATCAAAAACTCTCAAAAAAACGCTAAAACCATCATTATCCATGTCGACATTGTTTATTTAGAATATTTCCAATACCATATACTTGACAAAGACTCACTCGTTTATCAAAGTAAAGTTCTCAATTGGACAACACCAATAGCAAAAAAACCAATCTTTGACCGTTATTTTACTTTCCCCATCACAATTCTACCACTTGAAGAAAAAACTGTATTAATTTCGTTGGAAGGTTCAGGTGGAATTTTATTCACTCCTATCTATCTATATTCGCCACATCAGTTTGTATTAGAGCAGCAAAAATTTGATACTATTTTTTATGGCACAACTATTATCAATTTAATATTTATCAGTATATTATTTTTGATTTTATGTCTATTTAGACGCCTACTTTATTTATATTTACTCATTTACTTGATCAGTTATCTCGTTTACTCGCTCAATTTGGAGGGATTTCTGGCTAACTATGCACCCAGCATTCTCGGCGATATAAAATGGCTGGCCATAAGTAGTATCACTTCTTCAATATTTTCCTTTTTATTTTTGATAAAACTACTTCAAGAAGAAAATGAAAATAACTACAATTTTATCGGGAAACGACAAATTGAAAAGACAACACTTCTGTTCTATATAACTACTATTCTTCTTATTATTTTTATTCCTTATGGCGTTTATCATAATAAAGCAACTTTATTCATTTACTATTTTTTTTTAGTCCTTAGCATAGGAAGTTTGTTATGGGCGATTGTAAATAAAAGTAGAAATGCTCCTGTATTTCTATTCGTAATTCTACCCCCTTATTTACTAAAAACTTTTATACATCTGAGTATTTCGGAAGCTATTCACTTCTCGTTTATATCTAATTTTAATTTATACCACCTCAAATATATCATTCCTATTTATGAATTTTTTAGTTTAGGTGTAGCTGCCATGTTGATTTTATTTCGGAATTTTAAAAACACATCCAATGAACTAAATTTATCCCAATTAAAAATTATTAAAGCCGTCGAATCCGAACGCCAACGCATTGCAAGAGACTTACACGATGATTTGGGTGGAACTCTTTCAGCAATCAAAGGAAAGATAGCCAACGAAAAAGTCAGTCAAGAGGCAATTAATTTGGTGGAACAAGCCATTGAAGATTTAAGGTATATCTCTCGCAATCTCTCTCCTCCAGAACTCGAAAACGATGGGCTCATCATTTCAATACAAAATACTATTAATAGGGTACAGAATGTGTCAAAAATAAAATTCACTTTTATCAATTTCGGAGAAAAGCAACGATTAAATCAAGATATTAAACTAAATATTTATCGAATAATTACCGAATTAATCAACAATATTCTGAAACATTCTAAAGCTCAAAATGCTATTGTTCAGTTAATTTATTATAAAGAATCTCTACAAATTTTGGTCGAAGATGACGGCATCGGAATAAAATCTGAAAAAAATAATTGGGGAATTGGTCTAAAGAATATAAATTCAAGGGTCGAATTTTTAGGGGCAAAGCTCGAAATTGATTCGAGTGCTAAAGGTACGACAGTAATTATAGAATTACCCTTAAAAGTAAAGAATAATGAAGCCCAGACTGCTAATAGCAGATGACCATACACTATTTAATGAAGGTGTAAAACAACTTATCTCTGACCACTACAACATAGTCGGGCAAGTATTTGATGGGAAAGATGTACTGACAATCGTTATGGTCACAAGACCCGATGTGATTTTACTGGATATAAATTTACCCTCAATTAATGGTTTTGATTTGGCAACAGAGCTAAGAAAATCATTTGAAACTATCAAGATTATTTTCCTTTCTATGTACACCGAACCACGGTTTATTGAGCAGTCGAAACAATTAAAAGTTGATGGTTATTTACTAAAAAACTCAACCAAAGAGGAATTAATCCTTGGTATTGATAGTGTACTGAATGGTGAAAATTATTATGACCAAAAACTAAATCAACTCCGACCAAGCCCTCACCAAGATGATTTTTTTGTAAAACAATTTTCGTTGACTCCACGAGAAATCGAGATAATAAGGATGATTAAAGATGGTATGAATACTACCGAAATTGCCGAGAAACTATTTCTGGGTCTCGAAACCGTCAAAACGCATCGAAAAAATATCTATTTTAAACTCTCAATTTCTAAATTAACAGAGCTACTCAAATTTGCTCTTGATAATAACATTTGAGTAGTAATATTTCTATTACACCGTACCGACATTGAAAGTATGAAGGTTGTTCCACAAAACGTAATTCCGAAATTTGATATTTTTGTTGGTAATTCGATCGTAGATTTTTTTTGCAAATTCTATGAAAATCAAGACTATGATTAACTAATTAAATCAAGTTGCTACCTATAAAAACGTGTTATCTATAACAAAATATTAATTTTGAAATCACGACAAATCAAAATACTATGCTAAAAGATAACACATTTGCAATATACATCAATATTGATGATATATTGCGGAAAATAGCTGCCTAAGTAGGCCAACACCGTCGAGTCATATGTAATAGACAAGACTTAAAGCCTACATACCATCTTTACACCAATTCATCATTCCTCACTCCTACCCTACTGGCTTTCGGTAAAAACTCTTGTCTAAGTTTTTGGTAGGCATTTCCATACTTATTTTGGAGGTAATCAAACACATAACTTGCAAAACTCCCACCTTCATCTACATTGAAAAGAAACTCATCTAAACTTTCTGCCTCAAATTTTTCGTTCGATTTGTAGTTTTTAAGAGCCATTTCCGACAAAAATGGCTTATACTCTTGCTCATTTTCTGTCTTTAATTGTGCTAAAATCCTTTTACTCAGCTCATCTTCTTTTGTCAATATTCTGACCGATAAATCTTTTTTTGCATCATAATATTCTGCTTTCAGTTTATTCTTAGCATTTTCAATAGTCAACTCTTGTTCTTTTTGTACCAAAGCGGCTTTCTCTTGTTCTCTTTTCTTTTTCTGTTCTTGTTTTATTATTTCCGACGGGTCAAATAAGTCGGTTGTAGCAACCATTTTTTGTAAGTAGGCTCCAACATCTTTAATACCTCCATTTTTAGCTTGATTCAATGAATAAACCACTCCCTTTTTTATTTGCTCATACGGATATTTTTCAAACCAAGTATTTACCGTCGATTCCGAAACATACATTTTTACTAAATCAATAATCTCTAATACTTTTTCATCTACCTCTTTTAGTATTTCAATAGTATCTTTAGTTACTTCTTTATTATTCTTAATGATCGTAAATCGAAGTCGTACAACTTTTTTTCCTTCTTTAATTTCATCGAAATCAAAGTATAATTCCGAGTTTTTCATTAATTCGGTCCGAGCCTGATTAATAACTTTCAATTTAAAATCGAAATAATTTTTATATCTATCAGCTATTCCAAATCTTTCTTTTATTTCTTCAACATCAATTTCAAAATGTTTAAACCGTTCAAACTCCTTGCAGTATTCATAAAGTCTCATCGCATAAATACTTTCAAGAAATAGCATATTCCGAATATCAAAAACAGTAAAGTTTTCTTTTATTTGAAGCAAAAATGGTTTCAATGCCTTTGGAATCTCGAAAGAAAAATACCCTTGTTTTTTGTAGTAAATAATTGAACTTAATAGATTAGTATCAAGTCTGATATTCTCATCTTCATAAAAAATATTTCTTTGTTTAAGTTTTACTAATTCTTCTTGAAGATATTTATGAATATTTTTTGATGTGCGGCCCACAAACTTTTGCAACTCTCCTACCGAAATTTGTACTTCCGAAATATCATCTTTACTTTGGTCTATTGATGCGATGATTTTCAAAAATACCTTCATCTGTACCGTCGTTATATCAAACCTTGCATTAATAATTGGGTTAGTTTTAATGATTCTATTAGGGTCTTTCGAAATTGCCTCGATGGCTTTTTCTCTTTTACTTTCTTCCATGAAATCAGGTAGTTTCTTTTATAAGTATTTGAACAGCACACAAAAATATAAATAATCCAAGAGAAATATTCATAAAAACGACTAATATTTTTATAAGTCGTTTTAAACCCTATAAAAGTCGTTTTTAAACCCCATAAAAGTCGTTTTTAAACCCTATAAAAGTCGTTTTAAACCCCATAAAAGTCGTTTTAAACCCCATAAAAGTCGTTTTCGTATCTATAAATAATTGATTATCAGTATTTTATAGCAGCTGAAAGAATATAAAGATTAAGAAAGTAAAAAGAAATAAACAAAACAGGTTCTTGTATTTTTATTATTTGTTTTTATAAAACCCCATAAAAGTCGTTTTTCAAAAAATTAGTATTTAGTTACTTTGTCTAATCTTGAAAGAAGTTTTAAGGTAAACCCCATAAAAGTCGTTTTTGTGGTTTTGTTATTTGTATTTTATTGTTGAAAGAGTTTTAATTTATACCCTATAAAAGTCGTTTTTGTGGTTTTCAGACCAAAAGCTCATATTCGATTTGTAGCCGTTTAAATCACCCCATAAAAGTCGTTTTGAATTATGTATTACATATTTGAGATTCATACTTATACACTTTTGAGTCGTTTAATAGTATCCCAGGTTTTAATTGTTTATTCTAATAATTAGGAAAAAACAATTTGCTTATCTAAAAAAATAGATTTTTATTTGCATTGTTTTAAAGCTACTTCTATGACATCTGAGCAAATAATTACTTTCTTAAAAAATAATCCAGCATTAAACCATTCGCAGTTGGAGAAGGAGGCTGGTTTACCTGCCAGTACACTTAATAAGGCTACAAAGGGGAAAATTGTACTTAATCAGAAAAATTGTAGCCTTTTGGAGCCAATCTTACGCAAGTATGGTTTTAAAAATCAAGCTACAAAGGCACAAGTTATCTCAGTGGTCAATCATAAAGGTGGAGTTGCCAAAACTACTACCACCATTAATTTAGGTAAAGCTCTTGCTTTATTGGGTAAAAATGTCTTATTGATTGATATGGACTCACAAGGAAATACCACTCAGTGTTTCAATCAATTTACTTTTGATAAGCAAATCATTCATTCTTTGCTCGAAAATGAGCCACTGCCGATTATTCATCTGCAAGATAATCTTGATTTAGTGCCGTCTGACATTAAAATGTCTGAACGAGAGCAAGAACTGATTGCGGCAGTAAGTGCCAATAGCCGATTGGCTAAAAGAATCAATACTGTTCGTGAAAACTACGACTATATACTCATAGATTGCCCACCGTCACTGGGAATTTTAACCGAGAATGCTTTGGTAGCTTCCGATAGTTGTATTATACCTTTTTTGCCCGAAGCATCTACTTATCATGGTATGAAAAAGCTCTTTGAAATCATTTATAGTATTCGTGAATATAGTAATCCAACCTTAACAGTGAAGGGTATCTTGTTTACGATGGTGAAACGTAATGGTCGAAATATTGAATCAGCTCATCAGTTGATGATTGAAAAGATTCGAGCTGAATATAAGCATTTCCGAATATTTGATGCTATCATCGAAAATGCAACCGCCGTGCGTCAGTCGCAATTAGCTATGCAAGATTTGTTTATGTATGCTCCAACGGCGTCTCCAACGCAGCAGTATGCCGCTTTGGCACAAGAAATTGTTTCAATCTAATTTATATAAAAGCAATGGCTAAAAAAGTTGACTTTATGGCTGGATTTAATCAGGCAACCCAAAACTTGCCTGTGTCGGTTTTTTCTGAACAGGAGAAAATAAAGAAAAGTCTCATGGTTATAGATGAATTAAAAAGGTTTATTCCCGCCCTGAGTGAAGAAGAGTATAAACAACTTGAAAATAATATAATTGAACATGGTTGTAAAGACCCTCTTACGATTTGGCTAACAACCGAAAAGGTGACTGGAATCTCGGAAGATGAAACAGCAATCTATGTCATTTTAGATGGACACAATCGTTATGAAATTTGCCAGAAAAATCAAATAGATTTCAAGATTTCAAACCCACTAAAGTTTGAAACAATGGATATGGCCAAAGATTACATGATTAATCATCAGCTTGGCAGAAGAAACCTGAACCCCGAACAAATATCCTATTTTAGAGGTTTGAAATATATTTCTTTGAAAAAGGAGAAAGGTAAATATGAGCGTGAAGAGCATAATGGCAAATTTTACCATTATGAAAATGAAGCCTCTGAAAGTGCTCAAAATGAAACAAAAAACCATAATGGCAAAATTTACCATTATGGAAAAACTACTACTGCTCAAGACTTAGCGAAAGAGTTTAATATCTCAGAAAAGACCATTAGAAACGATGCACTTTTTGCCAAAAGTGTTGAAAGTTTACCTGATAAATTAAGAGCTGAAGTTTTACAAGGTAAGTCTTCTTTAACAAAAGCAGAAGTGATAGAATTTGGGAAATCTGGCGAACTAAGACAGAACCAAGAAAATGTAAAGAAAACTGTTGAACCCTCAGCTGTGAAAAACAAGATTATTAATCTATTGAAACAAAATTCAGAGCATTTAACCGTAAAAGAATATAAAGACCTTATTTCTGAAATAAAGCTGATAATTAAAAATTTGGAATAAGTTGTATTATTAAAAAATATATATTATTATAACGCAATTATCACATTATAATATTAATATTCTTCCATTTATACTATGCCTACATTAGATAGAAGTACATTCAAATATAACGCTAAAGTTTTTGAAAAAACTTGTTTGTATTGCGGAACTGTTTATTTCGCCAATCGCTCGACCGCCAAGTATTGTTCGTCAACTTGTCGTGGCTATGCTAACCAAGCTAAAAACCTCAATGAAGCTGCACCGTGGAATGAAGAAGACCGCACCGTTGATGCCTTACTTTCTCAAGTGGCATATCTGAAAGGACAATTGCAGCACTATGTCAATGAAAATGACGAATTGAAAAGAATCATTGCAGAAATAAAAAAGCCTTGACGCATACACGTACAAGGCTATTCTGTATTCCTACAACTTTAATGCTAATTTAGTGCAATAATTTAAAAACCACAAACTTATATTTCATACTCCTTTACCTTACTCTTCAAGGTATTTACCGAACCATAACCAAGGGCTTTATAAGTTTTATTTTGGTTTCCTTTATAAAAATTTAAGGCTCTAATAATCAAGTCCTTTTCAGTTTCTTGCCAATTAAACGAAAGTGTTTTATTCACGGCTTTCTGCGTAAACCTTTTAGGTAAATCATTTATTTGTACTTCTTCGTTACAAAAGACATAAAGGTTCGTTATGACATTTTCTAATTCTCTTATATTTCCTCTGAAAGGATACTCAATTAGTACCTGATTAGCTTCTTTACTTAATTTTAATTTTTTGCTTTTGCTCAAGTCTCGCTGTACTTTGCCTAAAAAGAAATCTATTAAGTCTTGTTTTTCGTTAATTCCACGTTCTTGAAGCGTTGGTAGTGTAAGCTCAACCACCGATAAACGATAGTATAAATCCCATCGAAATGTCCCTTCTTCGCACATTGCTTCGAGGTTTTTGTGGGTGGCTGCAATAATCCTAATATTTACTTTTCTGCTTTTACTTGCTCCAATCAGAAGTACTTCACTGCTTTGCAGAACCCTAAGTAGTGATTGCTGCATGAACGGTGAAATATCCCCGATTTCATCTAAGAAAACCGTGCCGCCATTACTTTCTTCCAAAATTCCTTTTTTGTCTTCTTTGGCATCGGTAAACGCCCCTTTCACATAACCAAACAATCTTGATTCCAGTAAATTATCGGTCATTGCTGAGCAGTTGACCGCCGTAAAAGGTTTTCCGTTTCGACTACTTTCTTGATGAATATATTGAGCCAAATGTTCTTTTCCTGTACCACTTTCTCCACGAATCAAACATGTTACTTTATCGGTTTGGGCAATTAGACTTGCTTTATCGTAAATTCGCTGAATACTTTCCGAAATCAAATAGTTTGTTTGAGTAGTTGTTTTGCGTTGGTTTTGCTCGGCAATTGTGGCCGACATCGGCACGCTCGATTGTCCTACTTTCAATTCTATCAATTCGGGTTCGGTCTTGCCGATATGTTTACCTTCACGGGTTTGTAATAATCTTGTATTTAAACCAAGCGACTGATGGCACACAAACCAGCTCAATTGCATAACCGAAGTACCAGGCGAAAAGAAAATATCAATTTCATCGGTAGAATAAGTAAGAAGCAAGGCTTCAACTTTGGTCTTTACTTCCTGAAAACCAATGACATCATTGATGCCCATGTACTGCTTTTTTATGATTCGTCCTTTATATTGCTGGGTAAGCTCCCGAACAAGTTTATCCAAATAGGCGTCTCCGTCGTTTTCTTCTCTGGAAGTTAAAATAATATGCTGGTCATAGTCTTTAAAGAAATATTTATGAAACTGCATGGTTGGCCCTTGCAAGTTTACATTTTTCTCATTATCAAAATCGTTATTAAAAGCGTACCACGAAACCAGAATTTTCATGTCAATATTTGATATATATAAATCAATAATTGATACAAATATAACACAAAGAACACCTAAAACAAGCATTTTTGGCATTGGCACGGGCTTTGAACTTAGAGGTGTATCTTAAAAACAATAAAATCTTTTTATACGATGACAAATCATATCCATTGCCCAAAGTGCCAACACGAAATCAATATTGAACCTGTTCTTGCCGAACGCATTGAGGCTGAGCAAAACGCTAAGTATAATACTCGCCTCCGAGAGTTAGAACAGCGTGAGCGAAGCATACAGTCCGACAAAGCTAACTTGCAGCAACAAGTAAGTGCATTGCTGGAGCAAGAAAAAACCAAACTTCTGCCACAGCTAAAAGCAACTATCAATGCTGAAAAAGAGGCCGAGTTGAGAAATTTGCAAACCGAATTGGGCGAGAAAAGCAAGCAAGTAGCCGACCTCAGAAAACAAGAGGGTGAGTTGCTCCGCCAAAAACGCCAACTCGAAGAAGCCCAAGCGGGCATTGATGCCGAGATTGAAAAACGTTTGGCTGCCGAAAAAGCAACCTTGTTAGGTCAGCTCAAAGAAAAGGTTGAGAACGACAACGCTTTGGCTCTGAAACAAAAAGATATTGTGATTGAGCAAATGCAAAACCAAGTGGCCGAAATGCAACGAAAAATGCTGCAAGGCTCAACCCAACTGCAAGGCGAAGCCCAAGAATTGGTGATTGAAGAAATGCTCAGAAATACGCACCGCTTTGATGTGATTGAGGAAATCAAAAAAGGCGAAAACGGTGCTGATATTTTGCAGATTGTTCAGAATCGCTCTGGGCAGGCGTGTGGTAGTATTCTGTACGAAAGCAAAAATACGAAGACTTTTAGCGAATCGTGGGTACAGAAGCTGAAAGAAGATATGTTGCTGAAAAAGGCCGACTTAGGCGTGATTGTTACCCAAGCAATGCCCAAAGGCGTGAGTACGTTTGAGCAGCGAGAAGAAAACTTGTGGGTTTGTTCATTTGAACACCTCAAACTACTTACATTTGTATTGCGTGATGTTCTTCTAAAAGTTGATGAAGTAAAGATTGTGCAAGCCAATCAGGGCGAAAAGTCGAAGTTGCTGTATGATTACCTGATGGGGAATGATTTTAAGAATCAACTAAAAGCGGTGCATGATACTTTTGCGGCCATGCACGCCTCGCTGTTTAAAGAGAAAAAAGCATCTTTGGCCAATTTCAAGAAACGAGAGAAAGAAATAGACCGCATTATGATTAACCTTTCGGGAATTGCGGGCAGTATCAATGGTATTTCGGGGCAAACGGTGGCAGAGTTTGCCGAGTTTGAGGTCGTGGAAGAAGAGTTAGCTTTACTCGAATAATAATTAATTGATTAGATTTGGCAGGCAATGTCTGCCAAATCTAAAACCAACCTTTTAAACCACCACAGAAACAAAATTATATGAATTGGAAAAAAGTTAAGTTAGGGGAGATTTGTCAAAACTTAGATGGTAAACGAAAACCACTTAATAATATTGAAAGGCAGAAAATTCGAGGTAATGGAAAGTATCCCTACTTTGGAGCAAATAATATTATGGATTGGGTTGATGAGTATATATTTGATGAAAAGATATTATGTATTGCAGAAGATGGAGGAAGTTGGGGGGCAGGTCAAAAGTGTTGCTTTATTTATACTGGAAAATGTTGGGTAAATAATCATGCACATGTATTAAAAGCAAAGGAAGGCGTATCCACAGAATTTTTAATGTATTATCTGAATTTCTCAGATTTGAATAGTTATATCACTGGAAGTACAAGAGGGAAATTAACAAAATCTTCCTTGGACGGCATTAAAATCCCACTCCCAGACCTTGCCACCCAAAAACACATTGCCGAAGTTCTCGACAAAGCCGATACCCTACGCCAACAAAACCGCCAATTATTGGCACATTATGATGAGCTGCTGCAAAGTACGTTTATTGAGCTTTTCGGCGACCCAGTTAAAAACCCGAAAGGGTGGGAGGTGAAGAAGTTGGATAAAATTTGTACTCAAATTACTGATGGCACTCACTTTTCACCACCAAGTGTCGATTCTGGAGTTCCTTATATAACTGCCAAGCATGTTAAAGATTACGGAGTTGATTTTTACAGCAAACCAACTTATGTATCTATCGAGGAACATGAGAAAATTTATGCTCGATGCAAACCTGAAAAAGGAGACGTTTTATACATTAAGGATGGTGCAACTACTGGGATTGCGGCGGTAAATCCATACGATTTTGAATTTTCAATGTTGTCAAGTTTAGCATTGATAAAACCGCAAAAGAAAGAACTAACAAGTCAATTTCTTGTTTCATGGTTAAATTCTGAACAGGTAAAAGAAAATCTTATAAATGAATTCATGGCAGGGGCAGCAATTAAAAGGTTCACTTTGCAAAAAATAAAATCATTTCAAATCCCAGTCCCGCCCCTTACACTCCAGCAGCATTTTGCCAAGATTGTAGAGCAAATAGAAGCCCAAAAGGCACAAACACAGACGGCTTTGACCGAGAGCGAGGCACTTTTTGAGGGGCTTTTGGCGGGGTATTTTAATTAAAAACTAAAAAGTATAGAATGAATTTTCAGGAAGTAATAGAAATTGTATTAGCTGGCTCACCAAAGCCAATGACATCGGCAGAAATTTCAGATTCCATTAATGAGAGAAAACTATATCTCGAATGGAAAGGCAAGCCTGTTGATGCAGCTTTGGTCATGGGACGGGCAAAGCAACATACAAACCTATTTACTGTCGAAAATAACTATATAACTAAAACTCAAACCTCTAATGCCGTAAAGGTTATTACCGATATTGTTAAAGAAATAATTGTTGAATCTCCTTCTGAAAAATCGGATGTGTTTGTACCACAAATTATTTTTTGGGCATGGGTCTCCAAAAATGATGAATCTCTTAGAGAAAAATATTTTGGAGATTATCATATTGACAGTTTCAGGATAATGTCGGGTATTCCTTTTCGTTTCAAACTTAATGAGGTATTACGTCTTTTCAGAAGTAAGCTTTTTGAAGAAACTAACATTACACTACATGGTCTTAATATTGATGGAGATTCTCTTGCGTCTTCTTTAAAGCAATTACTATCTCTTTTACAAACATCAGATTATATCTTACTATCAAAAAAAGAATTTAGTCGTTTATGGGCTGAATTGATTGGTACTTATCAAGGTCATATTCATCCGAATAAAGAAAATGCACTTTATACAATAACAAATAATGTCATTGGCAACTATGAATTTTCTTCATTGTTCGACCCATTTGCAGGTGCATGTTCTCTAATCACAGAAGTTATTCAGGATAAAAACTCCTTTATTACATTAAATGATGTAAATAATGGTCTTGCGTTTCTTGGCTGGATAAATTTGTTAGTAAATGATTTCAAAAACTTTAGTTTTGAAGTCTATGATTCTTTTCAAGATAATACAGAAGAGAAATATGACTTAATTGTTTCAGAGCCGCCATTTAATGTAAAAGTGTCTCATGACACACATGACTTTAATCCAAATATCTTTTTTGTTCATAATTCAAAAGATTTCACTTCTAATGCTATTCAACTAATAATAAGCAAATTATCGTATCAAGGAAAAGCAATAGTTATTATTCCAGATAGTTTTCTTACAACAGGTGGAGTTAGAAAAGTATTAAGACAGTATTTAATAGAACATGATTTACTACAAGCAATAATTTCACTGCCAACCGATACATTCAAACCTATATCTGTTAAAACCAGCATCATTATTCTCGACAAAAATAAATCATCGGATAAACGAGGAAGAGTTATTATTCAAGATTTTTCAGACAAGAATGCGTCTTTAGAAAATATAGTTTCATTGACCCAAAATTGGAATGAAAATTTACCAAATAATTCAATTATAGTATCGAACAAAGAATTTGAGAGCATTAATGGCTTTCAATTTGATATTAAAAGGTTCACGAGCAAGCTTAAATTTGGACACGAGTACCACTATTTATCAGAGCTTATTGTTAATTCCAAATCTGGCAGTTATGCAGATGATAAAAAGGCAATCAAAAAGGAATTTGCCATTGAAGGAAACGCACTTCCATTTATTTCAATAAAGGATTTGAGTAATTCTGCCTCTGAATATCTTTTGAATATTGAAGAAGTAGAGAAGAATATTTTACTGAACATTCATCCTTTTCAAAAGAGTATAATTGACCAAAGTTCAATCTTAGTTGCTAAAATTGGCAATAAACTCAAGCCTACATACTTCGATGGCAATAGTAACATTGTGATTAGCAGTAATGTATTGGCACTATTTCCTAATACTAAATTAGTTTTAAGTGAATATTTAATCTCACAGCTCAATGAGAATTATGTTCTTGAACAAATCGAACAAATTAGAGTAGGAGCTGCACAACCTTACTGGAGAATTTCTGATTTTCTAAATATCAAGATAAAGTTAGCAAGTTTAGAAGAACAAGAAAAAGCTTTAGCCCAGTATTATAAAGATAAATTTACTTCGGCTGAGGTTCTCATTTCTGATGAGCAGAAAAAAAATGAAGAGTTTGAAATAAAACTACTTGCCTCTCTGCAACATGAGCTCAAAGGGCAGGTTTTGCAGCCCTTAGTTCAGGAAATATCTATACTTAAACGTTTTCTTAATCGGAAAGCTAATGAATCTTTACCATTTAGTTGGAAAGACAAGTCAACACCTTTGCCGAATAGCAGAAATGTAGAAGATGTGTTTTCTCACATAGATGATGTTATTTTGACTGCCAATAATTTGTTTAACAATATGCAAGCAGTTATTGAATTGGATAAAAAGAAACTCAATAAACGCAAAATTGATTTAATATCATTTATCAAAAATGAAGTAAGTAAATTTGGAGATAGTTTAAATGGCGTAACGGTCTCTTATAAAATAAACAATATAATCGAAGGTCAAAATTCAAAAAGACAATTTGATGTTGAAATTGACACTGAAAAATTTAGCAACGTTATTAGTAATTTCATCCGAAATTCACTTCTTCATGGCTTTGATGATTCTATTCATGAGAAACATATCGTATTTGCTATATCGAGAGCAGATAAAGATATAATTTTAGATTTAATTGATAATGGGAAAGGCTTTCCACCTGACTTTAGTTTTAATGATTATGTAACGTTTGGTATAAAATCAAGAAGCAAAGGGGCTGGTATTGGAGGTTATTTGATGAAACGAACTGTTGAAATACACGATGGAATACTACTAAATATTGATAATGAGCAGTTAATTCCCCTTCCACAGAATATTCATCAAAAGGATACGGAAAAAGTAATTATATCGGGTGTACATTTTAAAATTTACCTACCAACAAAAAATAATTAAAATGATAAAAGTAATCTGGAGTGATGATATTTTCGAAAGCGAACAAGAAAAACAAGCAAGTATAGAGGATGCTTATGGTAATGATATAATCGTAGTTGCTGTGCAAACATGGGAGGAGGCTCTCAAAGAGTTAGAAAGTGCAGGGGACTCCTATGATGGTATCATTTTGGATGGCCGTGGTCAAAGAAATGTTGATTCAAAAACTAATGATTCCGCTCACTTAACTCAAGCGATAAGTTGGATTAGTGAGCAACGTGGAATGGGTAAATACTACCCAACTATTATTCATACTGGTTATTACGAAGCAATACATGATTTGTACGGTGAAGATAAGAACATTGTTGGGATTACAAACAAACCTGACACAGCAGAACTTTTTAGATTAATCAAGGAAGCATCGGTCAGTACACCAAATTTAAAGATTAGACAAAAGTACAGTGATTTATGGGGAATTTTTAATTTCAATATCCTTGATTCAAGTAAAGAAGCTCTTTTGCTCAGCATAATAAGAAAATTAGAAAACGAAACCTTTAAAAAGAGTGATTTCAATTCTATCAGAGAAGTATTTGAAGCTTTACTGAAAAAATTTAATGCTTTAGATAATTCTGACAATTTATTACCTAATGATGTACTAAAAAATGATGGTACAATTAATTTAGGTTGGTCTCTGATGATATTAAAAGGAATTAGGACTGAAATCAGAAATGGTTCAAAACTTATTAGAACTATTCCTGAGAAAGTAAACCCTGTCATTCCAAAAAAACATCATATTGGTTATTGTTTCGATTTTGTTAAGGATGTTTCGAGTGCATTATCACATGACTATCAAGCAGGCTTCGGGAAAACAATGCCGTTTGCATGTTTAAATGCTTTACTTGAAATTCTAAATTGGTCAAATAAATTGATTCAAGAAAGATATATTCATCTTTTGTAAATCATTTAAATCGCAAGCATTAATAATCACTTTTCAGTATTTTTGTAAATACGAAAAGTAACAGATAAATGTAATTAGATACATGCAAGAAAACCAAAATATCGAATGGAAAGAATCGTGGAGAGATGAATACATCAAGTGGATTGCGGGCTTTGCCAATGCTTCGGGTGGTAAACTTTTCATCGGTATCAATGATAATGGTGTGGTTTCGGGGCTGAGTGATGCACAAAAACTATTAGAAGATATACCCAACAAAGTCCGTGATATTCTCGGAATCGTGGTCGATGTCAATCTGCACGGAAGTTCGGCAGAGCAGTATTTAGAAATCATCGTCGAAGCCCATCCGTATCCAGTCAGTTATAAAGGGCAGTATCATTATCGTAGTGGCAGCACCAAACAAGAACTCAAAGGAGCCGCACTCGATAAGTTTTTGCTCCAAAAACAAGGCAAACGCTGGGATGCCGTGCCTGTTCCCAATGTTTCGGTCAAAGATTTAAGTGTTTCGGCATTCGATTTTTTTCGTGCAAAAGCTATTAAATCAAACCGCCTTTCCGAGGATATTTTACTGGATAACAACGAATTGTTGCTCGAAAAACTTCACCTTACCGAAGGAAATTATCTGAAGCGAGCCGCTATTTTGCTTTTTCACCCCGACCCCGAAAAGTATGTTACGGGAGCTTTCATAAAAATTGGTTTTTTCAGAACTGACACCGATTTATTGTTTCAAGATGAAATACACGGGCATTTATTTGAGCAAATCGAAAAAACGCTTGATTTGCTTTTTACCAAGTATTTAAAGGCTTTTATCAGTTACGAAGGCGTTCAACGAATTGAAAGGTTAATTTTCCCTGATGCAGCACTTCGTGAGGCCTTGCTCAATGCTGTTGCTCATAAAGATTATGGCAGCGGTATTCCGATTCAAATCAGTGTTTATGCCGATAAGATTATATTTTGGAATGAGGGCATTTTACCAGAAACTTGGACAGTTGAAAATTTAAAACAAAAACACGCATCGAGGCCCTATAATCCTGCTATTTCAACGGCCTTTTTCCGAACAGGTTACATTGAACAATGGGGCAGAGGCACCATCAGTATCATTGATGCGTGCATTGATTATGGTATTCCAGCACCAACATTTAATTATGATTCAAGCAGCGTTACGCTTGAAATCAGGCAAGGCGAAAAAGTGATGTCGGAAAAGATGTCGGAAAAGATGTCGGAAAAGATTTTAGATTTAATTAGATATAACTCAAAAGTAACGACAAACGAATTAGCAGAAAAATTAGAGGTAAGTACAAAAACCATAGAACGAGCTTTGAAAGTGCTAAAAGAAGAAAATCAAATAGAAAGAGTAGGGGGCAGAAAAGAAGGACACTGGAAGGTGACAGAGAAGTAAAAGAAATTAATTTATCACAAATCATTAAAAAACAATGCTTACAGGCGAAAAACGCAGTCAAATAGATAAAATATGGAACGCTTTCTGGACAGGTGGCGTATCGAATCCACTCACAGTTATTGAGCAAATCACGTATTTATTATTCATCAAAAGGCTCGACGAGCTACAAACCGCCAAAGAACAAAAGGCCAATTTACTCCGTCAGACAATTGAATCGCCGATTTATACCGAAGAGCAAGCCGAACTTCGTTGGAGCAGATTCAAAGACCGTGAACCCGAAGATTTATTCAAGCATTTCACCAAACTCGATGGTGTGTTTGATTTCATGAAAAACCTGGGTTCGGCCAGTTCATTCAGCCGATTCATGAAAGGAGCAACGTTCATGATACCAACGCCAAAGGTTTTGGCTCAAGTCATTGATTTGTTGAGCGATGTAGAAATGGCTTCACGAGATGCAAAAGGCGATATTTACGAGTATTTATTATCGAAAATAGCCACCGCAGGCACAAACGGACAGTTCCGTACACCTCGTCACATCATCAAAATGATGGTCGATATGATGGAGCCATTGCCCAACGATGTTATCTGCGACCCATCAGCTGGAACTTGTGGTTTCTTGGTGGCTTCGGCCGAATACGTGCAGTCGAAATACGAAAACCGTTTCGCTGACCCAGCCTTTAAAAAGCATTTCAACGAATCAATGTTTATCGGCACCGAGTTCGATGCCACGATGATTCGTATTGGCTCAATGAACATGATGATGCACGGCATCGAAGACCCTCATTTGGTCGATGTAGATGCACTTTCGGAATTGAATATTGATTTCACGAATAAAGCTACCTTGATTTTGGCAAATCCGCCATTCAAAGGAAGTCTTGACCACGATGCCGTAGAAAAAAATATTTTGTCGATTGTTAATTCTAAAAAGACAGAATTACTATTTTTAGGTTTGATGCTGCGTGGTTTGCAAATAGGCGGTAGAGCAGCCGTAATTGTACCAGATGGTGTATTGTTTGGTTCATCGAACGCCCACGTGCAAATACGCAAAGAAATCATTGATGAGCATCAACTAAAAGCAGTTATTTCAATGCCATCGGGTGTGTTTAAGCCCTACGCAGGAGTAAGCACCGCAATTTTGATATTCACAAAAACCAATTCGGGCGGCACCGATAAAGTTTGGTTTTATGATATGCAAGCCGATGGGTTTAGCTTGGATGATAAACGTCAAGAAATTGCCGACAATGATATTGCGGATATTGTGGAGCGTTATCATAAACTCGAAGCTGAAACTGACCGCCAACGAACGGATAAATCGTTCTTAGTTCCTGTTGACGAAATCAGAGCGAATAACTACGATTTGAGCATCAATCGTTACAAAGAAGTGATTCACGAAGAAAAACACTACGAAAAACCCGAAGTGATTATTCAGCGAATCAAAGATTTAGATGCGGCTCGCCAACAAAATTTAGTAGATTTAGAAACATTACTTGCTAAACCTATCTAACTGACAACTTAGATTTGACAACTTTACAAAAGTTGTCAAATCTGAACAAATCTGTAAATCAAATCTGCAAATTTAAAAAATAATATCGCCATGACTTCCTCCAACTTCTCTTTCTTGCTAAACGAATGGGCTGAAATATACAAAACAGCTCAAAAAGCCGAACAATATGCCTTTACAGAACCAACTGTATCGGCTTTTTTGTGTAGAAAAGCCTTGGAGGAAATGCTTTCGTGGCTCTATGACCATGATAGCAGTTTAGAACTACCCACTAAAGAACAATTTAATCTCAATGATTTGATACGAGAGCCCAGTTTTCAAAAGAATTGGGGAAAAGAATTTTTCAGGGAATTGCAAATAATAAAAAATACGGGTAATAGTGCGGCTCATAAAAGTGTCAATATTTCGAGTAATGAGGCAATTTCGAGTATAAAGTTTTTATTCAGATTCTGTTTCACCGTTGCCCGTACGTTTGCTGAAACAACGCCACCTGCTTATTTGCCTTTCAGTGAAACCTTAGTTCCTACCTCGGGAAATACACTTTCGCAAAAAGAAATTGAGAAAATCAGGCAAGAAGAAGCCTCTAAAAATCTTATTTTGGAGCGAAGAGTAGCTGAATTGAGCGAAAAAGAAGAAGAGTTAGAAAAAGTAAAAGCTCAACTGACTCACTATGAAACGCTGAGCCAACAAAATGGCTTGGTAGCTGCTCCAGCGGTATTATCTGAAAAAGAAACTCGTAAGCTCTACATTGATGTCATGCTACGTCAAGCTGGTTGGGACATTGAGCAAGCCAATACCCAAGAGTTTGCCATTCAATCTGTTGATGAAGCGACTGGAAAAACCGCTACCCTAAAAGCCGATTATGTGCTTTGGGGAGACGATGGCAAGCCGTGGGCGGTCGTTGAAGCCAAACGAACCACCGCAGCCGTAGAAAGAGGCAGAAACCAAGGTCGATACTATGCCGATGCTCTCGAACAAATCTATGGACAAAGACCACTGATATATTATACGAATGGTTTTGAAACATTTCTGTGGGACGATAAACAATACCCACCCAGAAAAGTATTTGGCTTTTTAAGTTTGGACGAAATGCAACGTTTGCTCATCAGAAAAACCCAAAGAGCGGCACTTAAAGCACAAAAAATCAATCAGTCCATTGCCAATCGTTATTACCAAGAACGAGCCATAAGGAGCGTGGCCGAGCGTTTTGAAGAGAAAAACCACCGCAAAGCCTTACTTGTAATGGCAACTGGTACGGGTAAAACAAGGGTTTCGGCGGCAATTGTTGATTTACTAACAAAAGCACAGTGGGCAAAAAGAATATTATTTTTGGCCGACCGTAATGCGTTGGTTACACAAGCACTGAAAAACTTCAACCAGTATTTACCCAATTTATCGGGCATTGACTTAACAAAAACGGTGGACGATGGCAGTGCCAGAGTTGTGTTTTCGACCTACCAAACGATAATCAATAAAATAGACAATGATTACCGCAACGGCAAACGCTACTACGGAGTTGGTCATTTTGATTTGATAGTAATTGATGAAGCCCACCGCTCAATTTATGATAAATACGGTGCTATTTTTGATTATTTCGATGGTTTATACTTGGGGTTGACTGCCACGCCAAAAAACGAAACCGACCGAGATACGTATTCTTTGTTTGACCATCAGCAAGGCGAGCCAACCGATGCGTATGAATATGCAACGGCGATTGCTGATGAGTTTTTAGTGCCAATCAAAAAGGTAAAATTAGAACTAAAATTTCCGACACAGGGCATCAAATACAAAGATTTATCGGAAGAAGAAAAACGAGAATGGGAACGTAAATTTTATGACCCTGCCACGGGCGAAGTGATGAATGAAATTAATTCGGGAGCGATAAATCAATGGCTATTCAATCAAGATACAGTTGATAAGGTTTTGACCTCATTGATGGAGTTTGGACATAAAGTAGAAGGTAACGAAAAACTTGGAAAAACTATCATATTTGCCAGAAAGCACAAACACGCCGAGTTTATCTATGAGCGTTTCTATAAGCTTTACCCACAAATTGACTCGAAATTTGCCCAAATAATTGATAATTATGATGCAGATGCCGAAAAACTCATTGACCAATTTAAGTTAAAAGATAAGTTTCCGCAAATTGCAATTTCGGTAGATATGCTCGATACGGGTATTGATGTACCTGAAATTGTAAACTTGGTGTTTTTCAAACCTGTATATTCGGCATCGAAATTTTGGCAAATGCTGGGGCGTGGTACGAGGCTTTGCCGAGACTTATTCGCACCAGATGTGCATAAAGAAAACTTTTATGTATTTGATGTATGTAGCGTTTTTGACTTTTTTGGTCAAAATCCAGCTGGAATTATTCCAAGCAAATCGAGGTCATTGAGTGAGAGTATTTTTATTGCAAGAACAGAACTCATCTATTTGTTACAAACCCAAGGCGATGCAGACCCTGATAGCGATGATTTCAAATTGGCTAAATCAATGGCCGATAAGTTACACAAGCAAATCACAGATTTAGACCAAACTGGTTTTGAAGTACGCTTACACCTGCGAGAGGTAGAGCATTACGGCAAGATTGAGTCTTGGACTACAATCAATGCCAATGATATTCAGGTTTTGAGCGAAACAGTTGCGGGTTTGATTCACGATGAAGAGTCGGATGAAAAAGTAAAGCGTTTCGATTTGATGATGGCCAAAATGCAAGTGGCAATTCTAAAAAGTGAAAGGTCGCAGATAGGCTATATTGAGAAACTTCAAGTAATGGCCAGTGAATTGCTAAGAAAAGCAGATACGGTGCCTACAATAGCTAAGAAAAAGACTACTTTACAAGCGATTATTCAAGCAGAATATTGGTCTAAAATTTCGATTCCTGCAATTGAAAATGTACGAATCGAGATTAGAGAGTTAAGTAAACTGATAGATTTGAATACGGGAAAAGGTATTTTTTACACCAATTTTCAAGATGAAATAACAGCACCCGTAATTGCAGAAGATTTTGTTGGCAGTTATGGCAATTACGAAAGTCATTATGCTAAACTAAAGAAAATCATTATAGACAACGCCAATAATTTAACCATTCACCGCTTACGTACCAATCAACCGATTACTTCAACCGAATTGGACGAATTGGACAGAATATTATTTGAACAATCGGGGTTATCAACACACCAAGAGTTTCAGAAAGTCTTAGGAGAAAAACCTTTGGGTATTTTCATAAGGTCGATTTTGGGTTTAGATACGAATGCTGCACGTGAGGCGTTTTCTTCGTTCTTATCAAACGGCCCACTAACTTCTATTCAGATTGAGTTTATCAATAACCTCATTCAACAATTTACTCAAAACGGCATTATTGAACCAAGTATGCTTTTTGAGCAGCCATTCACTAAATTTCATGAGAGCGGAATCGGTGGTGTATTTCCGATGAATGCCGAAAAACTTATTTCTATCATTGAGGAAACGAACCAGAGGGCGATGGTTGGGTAAAAATTTCTCTCTTTAAACCTGTCAAAGATTTGAAGTTTGACCGTTCTACTTTTTTGCTTTAGAATGAAAAATGCGTTACAAATTTACCGTTAGGTAACGTTACGTCACGAAGAAAAATGGGCACAAAAGCCATTTTTTACTAAAAAAGCCTATTTGTTTACGATGAAAGATAGGTTTCATTAAATACTACGTTTGGTAACGTTAGCTAACGAACCTTACAAATGAGCAATAAAAAATGGTTTAGTAATGAGTACTAAACCCTTAAAAAACTTACTCCTCATCTAAAAATCGAGTTTTAGTCATTTTTATAACTTCCGATTCAAATTCCGGTGTTTCTTGGAGCAATTCTTCGATAGCATCAACCTTTCTTCCAGATTCATCTATCTTGGGTTCTAAAGCCTTGTTTTGGGCTAAAAGTTCGTCTATTTTTGTTTGAACGGTAGGATTCTTGGCATTCTGAACGCTCCCAATTAAAGAGGCTATTACAAAAACAAACAGCCCAACTAAGACGGCAATAATTATATATGTCATGATAACTACTTTTATTGGCCTTTTATTGGGCTATTATACTGATTTAAAGTAAAATAGACTCCTATCAAAGTAGTGCTACAAGCTACTCCTAACCATCCATAGTTATAGCCATTTTGTAGAGCTTTGATTTTACTTTTATTACTACTCATAGCATTGACAAGACTATCATGCTCCCTTTGAGCGTAGAAAAGCTTAGTTTTAAGTTTAGACCACTCAGTAGAAACCACTCGGGTTTCATCGACAGTTTGCTGGGGTTTGCTTTGTAGGTTACTCAATTGGC
>NZ_JBELAU010000023.1:0-40500 GCF_040253585.1 Emticicia sp. W12TSBA100-4 | reverse complement strand
GGCTATGCCCGTGTTTCGACCATTGACCAAAATCTCGACACCCAAATCGACCTTTTGGATAAATATGGATGTGACAAAATGTAGTGGTCCAAACAAATTCTTGAAAAAAGACCAAACGAAATCTCGAATTGAGAGTTTCAGAAAAGGGTGGTTTAATAGAACAATGAGTTGACGGATTGGTTAAATCCATCAACTCATTTGTAGTTATTATCATACTTTAATAATTCAAACTAATCCCCACACCAAAGCCCATATCACTATCATAGTGGATTCGACCTCTTATATTTCTTGAAAAAATATAATCAAACCCACCCATATACTCTTTATCAGTATTGAGCATAAACATTCCTCTGACTCGTTTGCCCAATGGAATATCTTCCCTTGATAATTGAATACGAAAATTACCATCAGTAAATACCTCTGACTGCAAACGTACCAACATAGGTAAAGTATAATTGAAACCTAAACTCAATAAACTACGATTATCTTTGGTATTGGATTGTCCGAAAATATTTTTTTCTACTTCATCCATGCCAAATTTTCTATATCGCCAATCGAATCCAATAAATGGCATAAACCATTGCATTTTACCAATGTATCGCCCGATATGGGTTTCGGTTTCATAGCCGTGCATATCATTGTAGCCCAATCGCCATTCAGTACCGATACTCCAACGAGTGTTTTGTAGCATTAACATTCCATCGTTTCCGTTGGTAGCAAAGTCGTTTTCAGCCATCAAATGAAACTTTCTATCATCAGCAAAAAGTTTTCTTTGAGCTAATTTAGGATTAGGTATCAAAGGATTTGTTGCTTGATTCTCATAAGTAAAAACTCGACCCATGCCACTCATCATGTGGTAGAGAATATGGCAATGAAAAAACCAATCGCCTTCAACATTGGCATTAAATTCTAAGGTGTCGGTTTCCATTGGCATAATATCAACGATATTTTTTAATGGAGAATAGTCACCTTGCCCATTTAGTAACCTAAAATCGTGTCCGTGCAAGTGCATTGGGTGTCGCATCATAGAACCATTATAAAGGACAATTCGTACATTTTCGCCTTTTTTTATTAAAATCTTGTCAGCTTCCGAAACTACTTTATTGTCTAAACTCCAAACATAGCGGTTCATGTTTCCACTCAATTCAAAACGTAATTCTTTGACTGGTGCAACTTTGGGAAGGTTGGTAATTGTAGGCGATTTTAGCATCGCATAGTTCAATGTAACAATATCCGAAAGCTCGTTGCTATTGTATTGAGATTCATCCATTTTCATTTCATGCCCTTTCATATCGCCCATTTCCATGTTTTTCATGTCATGTTTTTTTGCTTCTCCTGTAATTTCGGGGTACATCACCACATTCATATCCATCTGATTAAGGCTCATAGACATTCCCATATCATCCAAATCGCCATTCATTTTCATCATGCCATTCATCATTTTCATTCCCTCAAAATATTTGAGTTTTGGCATTGGTTTGGCTTTTACCTGATTCCCTGCTCCTACAAATAAGGAGGCTGACTTTGTGCGGTCTTCGGATGTAACTAAAAATTCATACGATTTATCATCTGGAATGGTAACGATTACATCATACGTTTCAGAAACGGCAATAATCAGTCTATCAACTTCCACTGGTTCTACATCATTACCATCGTTGGCTACAACGGTTATTTTTCCGCCTGCATAATTTAGCCAAAAATAGGTTGAAGCTCCGCCATTTGAAATTCGCAAACGTACTTTATCTCCTGCTTTGAATTGTGAAAGCTGACTTTCATTCTTACCATTTATTAGAAATTTCTCATAATAGACATCGCTTACATCCATTGCGTTCATTCGTTTCCATTCGTTGGCTATTTTGGTTTTAAAATACCCTTGTTTGATTGCTTCGCCATAACTTTGTGTTGTCCCTTTTTTGATAGCAAACCAATCAGAAGCATTGTGTAACATTCGATGCACATTATCAGGATTGTAGTCTGTCCATTCACTCAATACTATTGGTACTGTGGGTATTGTTGGTTCGTCGATTTTATTCATAATAAATGAGCCATACATTCCGATTTGTTCTTGCAAACCCGAATGACTATGATACCAATGTGTGCCATGTTGAATAATAGGAAACTTATACAAATGCGTTGTGTGGGGCTTGATTGGCATTTGTGTTAGATAAGGCACACCGTCTTCTTTATTGGGTAAAAGCAAACCGTGCCAGTGCAATGAAGTGTTTTCATTGAGTTCGTTATGAACATAAATTTCGGCAGTATCGCCCTCAGTGAAAGTAAGTGTAGGCATCGGAATTTGTCCATTTACAGCAATAGCTCTTTTTTCTTTGCCGCTAAAATTCACGATAGTATCTCTTACATATAAGTCATAGCGAACTGTTTTAGATGTATAATTCTCCTTTTTATTTGAGATATTATCATTGACTTTTTCAATGTTTGTGGTCGTTTTTTGAGGCATAGGCGTTGTATGATGCTCATGCTGGGCTTTTAGAGAAAAAGCCACAAAGGAAATACCTACGATTAAAGAAACTGTAAATTTCATATTATTTTGATTTTCTTTGACTTACGAAAAATAGAATAAACCCTGTTGAAATGGTAAGCAAGCCAAAAATTGAGAATGCTCTTAATAGCCAATTAGAAATATTATCTCGGCTTTGATAATCCATTGTATGTAGCATCCAAAGGAAATCGAAGATTCGCCATTTGTTGTTTCTGAATTTTTGAACTGTTCCTAATTCAGCACTCACATAAACTGTTGTATTTGATGGGTGGTCAAAAGTTACCGCATAAGCTGGCAATGGGCTTTCTCGATATTCGTGATGCCCATTGGTGGTGGTCAAATATTCCACAATTTTTACTTTTCCATCATCTGAAAAGTTTTGTTGGGCAACTTCGGTGGCTTCTTTTTTTGTTAAAGGAGAACGTAATTCCCCTGATGTAGCGTAAGCTAACTGTATTTTTTTGTCCCTATCATGTTCTTTTGAATAAAAAATTTGGTAAACAGGTTCACCCAAAAGCTGAATTAACCGAATATCAAAAATGTAATTAACGGTATCTTTCAGTTTGATTTTTTGAATAATATCTTGTGGATTTGCTAATTTTATATCACTTTCAAGCGGATGAATGTGAGCTTTTTGGTGGTCGCCATGTACTTCGTCCATATTCGACCAACTGAAATACAAGCCCCCAATTGTCCAAAATAGAAATTGAATACCCAAGATAAGACCTAACCAACGGTGTGTTTTACGAATCTTTCTATGAAATTCTGCTTTTTTCATTTTATTTAAACCGTTTTCGAGATTTTTTCCATGATTCTATGACTGTCGCCAAATCGGCAAAGTGCATCGCAATTTTGGCGTAATTCTGTAAATAATATATACTTTATGGGCGTTTTGATTTGTTTGATTGATGGACGTGAAAGCTGCATCACCACATCTTTTTCACGACTTTCGGGAACAACCAAATAAAAGATTTCATCACCATCAGCGATTGAGTAGGAAAGGTCTGTCAATCGTAAAATTCCTGAATAGATACTTGTACTTTTTTCTACTTCAAAAGCACAAATCACATTGTTTGTATTTTTTTCAAACCACAAAACATCAATCAATTTGATGGTGTTTGCTGTGTCTTTTTCGCAATCAATAGCAGGAAACTTATCAGGACTCATAAATGAAAAACTTTTGCCATCATAAGACCT
This sequence comes from Emticicia sp. W12TSBA100-4, assembly GCF_040253585.1. Classification (NCBI taxonomy): domain Bacteria; kingdom Pseudomonadati; phylum Bacteroidota; class Cytophagia; order Cytophagales; family Leadbetterellaceae; genus Emticicia; species Emticicia sp. W12TSBA100-4. The sequence continues at coordinate 36,803 of NZ_JBELAU010000023.1, read as the reverse complement.
CGAACGGTCATTAGATGCCACAAAAGCATCATAACCCAAACTTTGACCAATTTTCAATAAATGAAATTGCATTTCAGAATGAAGGTTTTCTTCCAATTTTTCATCTCTAATTTCCTTTTGGCGTTTTTCAATGCTTTTTTCTAATTTGTTTGGTTCTTCTTCACTCAAATATTCATCATTGCCAATAAGCATTTTTTGTGTTCCTATTTCAAAACAAAGCCCTGCAATTGCTCCTAAATCATTTGATAATTCAGCCTTGTGTTTTTGATTGGTTTCCATCAAAACCTCTCTAATTTTTAAATACTCAGACCATGAGCCTAATTTCTTTTTGTCGTTAAACAACGTATTGAAGCCATTGACTATGGCGGTATTGAAAGGGGGAAATAAAGTAGGATGTAAAAAATATAAAATACTTCCTGCGGCTGGACCTAAACCTTTGATTTTAAGGGCATCTAAACGTACAATTTCTTTAACAATTTGTTCCTCAGTCTTGGCATTGATGCAGTTTTCGAGAAATTGACCAAAAGCAATTTTGTTGTTTTGGTTTTCATAAATATCAGGAATCCTAAGTTTGGGTTTCCAATAAAACGGATGCGACACCCCTACAAAAACTTGTTTTTGTTCGGCAATACAATTCAAGACAAACTCTAAGGAACTGCCTTTAAAATCGTTAGGAAAAGTTTTGTTTTTAATGTCTTCGACCACCTGCAAAACACCCCTTCGGATGGTGCGAAAGGCTTTGAGGCGTTGGTCGTTATCAATAAACCAAGTATTAAAGACACTCTGGCTGTCGTTTTTGTATTGCTGAATGATTTGGGTTAGATGTGTTGTCATTCGATTAGTTTTTCCAAGTTTTTAAATTCTTCGATGGCGTGCTTTGTGAGTGCATTTTGTCTTGAAAGAGTAAAAATAAACTTTTTGATAAACCAATCTTTAATTCCATCAGATTTATGCTGATTACCTATTTGTAAATCATGTGTTACGAGTGTTCCATTTAGTGTTTTATCAAAGGTTAAAATCAAATAGATAGGGATTTTGTATTTAGCTTTCATAATGATTTTGTGATTTTTAATAACCCCAACTACTTCCCACTGATGATTTACTCGAAAATCGCCTATTCTCTCATCGAAATAGAAAACCGACCCTCTTTTTAAATCCGTTTGCTTGATTATTATAAAACCAGCATGGTCTTTGGGATGCCATGCCATGTATTTGGGTTTATCTAAACTAAACATAAAATCATAAATCTGACTTGGTTGTTTACCAACAATTTCAATTTTAGTTACGTGATTCATAGCAAATACGCAGTTAGAGAGCATTATCAAAGCAATAGATTGATAACACTTTTTAACCAGCAGAATGCCACCCATTTTTTTGAAAATCCACTTTAATAATTTCATTTTTTCGAGCAGTAAAGTATGAAAATGTACCGATGGCGGTATTGATTGAATGGGCAATAAAAATATTATCAAAACCAGCCCGTTCTATGAAATTGGGCATTAGTCCTCTTACGTTATCGTTGGTGGTTTTGAAACCATCTAAAATCTGAACCAGTCCAAAAGTTAGTCGCATGAGTATATTTGCTGCTTCGCCCCAATCTGCAATTATCAACTTTCCGTTTGGTTTCAAAACTCTAAATAACTCTTTTAGGCATTTTATCTTGGTTTCAACATCTAACTGATGAAATACCAAACAGCTATAAACTTTATCGAATTGATTGTTGGCATAAGGCAACGTAACGCCATCGTAAAGGTCTAATGGAATGGAAAGATTGTTTTTTGCTATTTTATAGGCTGCTATTTCTTTTACTTTTAGGTCAATATCAACACCTTGCAAATCTACATCCGTACACTCTTTTTTGACCAATAGTAAATTTTGGGCAGTGCCAAATCCAAATTCTAAAATCTTTTCCTTGGGATTTGGTTTGATTTTTTCAACCAAAAGCCTACGAAATTTCTTTTCGGGCATGGTTAGTTTGATTGCTAAATCGTAGTATGCCGTCAAAAAATCATAGCCTAATGCGGGTATATAGCTTTGAGTTGTTTGCATGAGTAGTTATTCGTCCGTAGTGATAGTGGTTATCCAAGTAATTATGTCTTGTTTTTGTTGTTCCGATAATTTAGCCTTTTGATGAATCAGCGTATAAGATGCCAGCGGCATTTCGTTTGATTCGATTTGTTTAGCAATTCTATCTAATTTAGATTCTTGTCTTCTTTTACTATAATTGCCCCATTCACTAAAATTTAGGTTCTCTTTCCCTGTTTTTATATGGTATTCCATTAAAAACCTTGATGGCTGTAAATAAGAATACCAAGGGTAATGTGTGTTGTTACTGTGGCAGTCGTAGCAAGAGTTTTGCAAAATTTGCTGTACTTTGGTGGGTATATTATAGACTTTGGCAATATGAATCGGCAAAACCTGCCCGTTGTTTGAATTTCGGGCAGGTTGGTAGAATTGCAGGAGTAAAAAAACAATTAAGCTAAAAAAGAGGACTTTTTTCATCTTAAATCTCTTTTTTTACTGAACCACAAGTCATCATTGCTTTACCATAATAAGGGTTTTGGATTGCCTTTGTTTCACTAATCCACATTGCACCTTTACCTCCATTTGCCATCGGACAGAAATCTTGATAAAGTTTTGGTCCATTATTGCCAAAGGTTTTAAGTAAATCGTTCACATCTTTACTGAGCATCACAAAATGCTCTCTTTGATGAGCTATTTTCCCAGCATTTTCTTCAATATGCTTGGCATTTTCTTTTAAATCATCGGCAACATCCATATAGCCTTTCATTTGGCTGGCTGACAAACTTTTCATGTCAATCTTAGCCATTGCTACTATGATTGCTTTTCCTGCATTGGCAGCACCTTTTGCATCATCTTTGATTAGGGCATTTTTCAAAACCAAGTAATTGCTTACTATTTCATCAATAATCGACGTTTTTTGGACTGTCGCTGATGATACCTTCATTCCGCTTGTTGTGTCTGCATTGGCATTGAAAGCGGTGAATACGAATGCCATTGCAATGGCTGAAAACATTGATTTTTTCATTTTTTTAACATTAAATAATGGACGATAAATGGTTTATTGACAACATTTCTTTATAAAAAGAAATTTAAAGACCTTGATTAGTACGTTTTTCATTTGATTTGCCATTTTAAAATAGATGAAGAAAAAAACAAACTTCGTCAGGAATCAATGCTTATGCTCTGCCATTTTATCAGTGGGCATACAATGGTTTTCATATAAACAATGAATTGCACAGGCAGCTTGCTGTTTGTAGTTATTGTGCAAAAGCATTACTACTTCTCTTTTGGCATTTTTCACTTCGCACATACCAGTATGTGCTGCTTTGCCAATAGTATATTTTTCTTCAACGCCATTATTATAATAGACAAATGTTCCATTTTTAGGAGCTTTTCCTATTTCTTTACCATTGGCATCTACTATATTTCCATTATTATCCACCATTGTCATTGGTTTGCCTGTTTGGTCAAGACCACCTTTGGCGGTTATCGAACCTATTTGTTTCTTTTCGTAATGGACATGCCCTTTGTAATCAACCTTTGGAATCATCTCAGTTGTTTTTTGAGCAAATACGCCGAATGAAGCGATAAAAAAGAATGCGAAAATTGCGAATGTATTTTTCATTGGAATAATTGTTAAAATCGGTGTAAAGACTATTTTAATTGTTCATCATTAGAAGCATTGCTCCGCTCATGGCAATCATTAAAGCATCTTCAATGATGGTTACGGTACTCATGGGCAGATTAAAAACTGCTCCTAAACAAGCACATTGTATTTTCTTTTTGTTCAAAACACTTTGCAAAACTCCAATAATACTAATTGTCATTACGATAAGTGTTAGCCAGTTTGTCAGAATTGGTTGAAAATTGCTTAAAAAAGCCAATCCTAAACCAAGTTCAATGAATGCGTAGAGATAAGCCCAAATAGGTAAACGTTTGGCTAAAACATCATACATTACATAGCTTTCTGCAAAACCTTTAAGGTTTAGCATTTTGAAAAATGAAAAAATCAAAAAGAAACCTGCCATAAAATGATTCATCCATTGCATCAAGTTGAAAGAATCGTTGTTCAACTGAATCAATAAACTTACCGTTGTGATGTATCCAAAAATAAGCAAAATTGGTTTATAGGTTTCAAACCAAGATTTTGTCTGCTCGACAGCTTCACTATGATTTATTGCTGAAATTTGGTACTTATTGTCTAATACCTTTTGAAAGTCTTGTAAGGCAATGTGTTTATCCATCGTGATAGTAGCCGAGTTTTCATCTTTTGAAACATCAACTTTCGTTACGTTTTCTACCATTAGCAAAGCAGACTTTACCTTTGCTTCGCAACTTCCGCAAGTCATTCCAGTTAATTGATATGTATGTGTCATTGGTATGAATTTTAGATTTTACAGGCTTCCGCACATTTTTTACAACTTTCTACGCATTTTCGACAACAATCTTTGTCATGTTTTGAGCAATTTTCGATACAACGCTCACAGGCTTGTACACAAAGAGCCATTACGGTTTCGGCATAAATAGAGTTTCTTGAGCATAGTTTAGCACATAAAGCAGCTATATCTGCACAGTCTTTACAACAATTACAACCATCTGTATCACAACATTCGGGGCAATTACAATTTTCGCAGTCGGCTACACAAGCCAAACAAGCATCAATACAATTTTGGTGATTTTTCATATAATTATTTGTCTATGGTAGAAGCATTTCTACACTACAAATGTCTGATACTTACACCTAAAAGTTGTTATAAAATTGGGGCTATGATTTATATAATTATTGGTCAAAAAGGGGGTGAATTGCAAGAATTACCCCCTTTTTGTATTATTTTATGGTATCCGTTACATTTCCACAAGTGAGCATAGAGCTACCATAGTAAGGATTCTTAACGGCACTTTCATTACTCAACCAAGCTGCTTTTTTCATTGGGCAATATTGCTGATAAATAGGCTCACTTGATAGTTTTACGCCTTTTGCCATCACATAAAAATTATCAGAAAGACTTTGGAAAGTTTCTCTTTGCTTCTTCAAATCATTTGAATCAGCAATTTTCTGAGCATCAGCAATAATTTTAGTGTTTACTTTCATAAACTCCATGTGCTGCTTCATTTCCATTTTACCCATATCGACGGCTTTCATGGCTGTTACTAATGCTGTTGCCGATTTGGCAGATGCACTTGCATCGGATTTTACTAAGGCATCTTTTATCGCATAATAAGCATCTAATAGTGGTTGTAGATTGGTTTTAGCTTGTGCTTTGTCGTTGTTCATCGAAGCCATGTCATGCCCACTGTGTTCAGAATGGTTGTTGGCAGTCATTGGACTTGCGGCAGGTGCAGTTACGCCCGTTATTTTTTGCCATTCTTCTACCTTCTTTTGCCAATTGGCAACTGCGGTTTTCATGTTCTTTTTAGCTCCTAACTCAATTGCTTTTTGAGCTGATTTGATGGCGGCTGGATAATCTTTTTGTTCTTCTAAGATTTTTGTAGTCAAATTGGCGTAAACAAAATTGTCGTCAACCATTTCTTCTGATTTCTTTGACCATGCAAGGGCTTGTTTCAAATCTTTCTTATTTGCAAAATAGTATTGAGCCGAAGCATTAAAAAATTTGGCATCTTCTAATTTTTCAACATTGATTTTCTTGTTGATTTCATTCATTACAACCACATCGGCATTGCTTTGCATTGGAATTTTGACCTGTGTATTTTCCCAATTTAAGTACAAATTTGCCGAATGGTCAGGCATGATGTCTTCTAAGGTAATTGAAAACGATTCGTAAGTACGAGTGGTCGTCTCAGGTTTCACCTTCACTCGTAATATATCCTTTTTCTCATCATAACTAAATGCTCCGTGACTGGTAGTATCAGTATTCAAAATGATTGTCCATTCGCTTGGATTAGGAATTGTAAACAGTGAATAATGCCCTTTTTTTACTAATTGTCCGCCAATAGTCATGTCATCGCTCAAACGAATACGTGTACTTTCACCTGCACCTGTTCGCCAAATTTGGTCGAATGCTACTAAGTTGCCGAACACTTTACGACCACGCATCAATGGTTTTTCATATTTGAGGCCAATCTCTGTGAAACCTACTTTTTGTTTCCATTCAGCTTCGGGGCTTGGTGGTGGCGTTTTTAGTTCAACTTGGGCATTTGCCAAATAAGAAATGCTGAGAAATAATATGATTGCAATTTTTTTCATTTCAATTTTATTTTGGTTAAAAGAATGTTAGTTTTTCATTGGTTCGCCATCCTTCTTGCAGCATGATGGGAGTTTTTCATAACTTTTATCATTGGCAAGGGTTTCGTCAGCATCATAACCTGCATCATTGATGGCTTGCTTGATTTTGCTGGCATCCGTTTTCTTTGGGTTGAAAGTTACGGTTACAACCCTGTCGTTTAAATCAAGGTTTGATTCGCTTACTCCCTTTGTAAAAGCTAATTGTTTTTCAATACGTTCTTTACACATTTCGCATATTGCCGATGTTTTGATTCTAAGTTTTGCAGGTGGTTCTTGAATATTTGCCATTGATAAAGAACCAATTATTGCTAATCCAGTGGTTAAAAAAAATCTCCTTTTCATTGTATTGTATGTTTTGATGTTTAAAACTATTTTACTTCAAAATTGAGCATCATACCATCGTCTTCATGTTCGAGATTATGGCAATGAAAAACGAATTTCCCCTTTTGTTCAAATTTTATGATTACTTGTACTTTTTCTTTAGGTGCTACCAAAACAGTATCTTTCCAGCCTTTTTCATGAGGAAAAATAGTGTTTCTTCCGCCAGAACGACTGACGACTTGAAATTGAACACCGTGTATGTGCATCGGGTGTGGTTCATCACCAGTAGAATTATCAAACTCCCAAGTCTCGGTTGAGCCAATGGCAACAGTTTCGTCGATTCGGGTAGCACTATATATTTTGCCATTAATTTTGTGCATTCCACCACTCATATTTGCCATATCCATTGTTAAAGCAAAAGACCTATTTTTGGTGGCATTACTCAATTTTGCAAGTGAAATTAAACTACTCGGCACTTTGAAAGTATCCGTTTCTTGCTTATTAACAATAAATTTCATAACCTTAAATGCTTGTGTTCCTTGTGCCGTACCCATACCAGTAAAGGTTTTATTTTCCAAATACACTTCTGTATTAAGGGCGATATTGGTAAAATCAACCAAAATATCGACTCTTTCACCAGAAGCAAGGAGCAATGAGTTGACAGATTCAGGTTTTTCAAGCATTCCGCTATCAGCTCCAATGACATAAAAATTTGCTCCATTGCTTAAAGCTAAATTATAAATCCTCGCTGATGAGCCATTTAATACCCTAAAACGATAAAAACGTGTAGAAACATTTAGGTAAGGCGAAGCAGTACCATTGACCAAAATATTATCGCCCATATAACCAGACATCATTTCCATCATGGTAGGACTATACTTGATTGTTGCATCATTATTAAAGCGTTTATCTTGAATAACCAAAGGCACTTCGTAGCTACCATTAGGTAGATTTAGAGCCTTTTCTTCGGGACTTTCAACGATGAAAAAACCTGCTAAACCTTGTGTTACTTGTTTTCCTGTTAATCCGTGCGGGTGTGGGTGATACCAATTTGTACCAGCCTGCTGATTAATAGTAAATTGGTAGTTAAAATTTTCGTTTGGCATTACCATTTGGTCGGGGTGTCCATCCATTTCGGCAGGAATAACCAAACCATGCCAGTGAATATTAGTATGCTCGGCTAATTGGTTGCTGAATTTTACATTAAAATTTGCTCCTTTTTGAAGCCTAAAAGTAGGGCCTAATAGGCCCGAACGATAACCGATATATTTGGCATTTTTCCCATCCATAACGGTATCTTGCACCGCTTGGGCAATCATACTACTTGGGCTTGTGATTGTCTCAGGAATTTTCAAAGCATTTTTAAAAGTGGTGTCGCCACTGACAGGAACAGGGTCGCTACCTCCCATGTCCATATTACCCATACAACTTGACATTAGGACGGTAGAACTTAGTCCAAATCCTAATTTTTCGAGAAAATCTCTACGGTTAATTTGCTTGTACATTCTTAAATAATAGGTTAAATAAATTAAAGTTTAATAACAATTCCATTGGGTTTTAAGCCAACGGTAAGTGTTTTTGTAACCTTATGCTGCATTATATCAATAACTGATACACTGGCGGCTTCTTGGTTGGTAACATAAGCGGTCATTGCATTAAAAGCGATAGCATGAGAACCTGCTCCCGTTGAAAAAGAGCCTGTTCGTGTCATTTTCCCATCAGCTCCTTTTGTCCACCAATGTACTTTTCCTGCGGTGGGGTCTGTTACCCACATTTCTTTCATATCGGCTTGGTAAGCAACAAAACCTGGCATAAAACCTAATGCAACGGTTTCGACTATTTTTAATGTTTTCACATCAATAATTGAGACAGTTTGCCCATCTTCATTATCTACATACATTCTATTATCAGCACCAATCCATGCTCCAACAGGATTTTTTCCAACGGCTATTGTTGCTAAAACAGTTTTAGTTATAGGGCTTATGGCAGAAACTGAATTGTCTTCACCATTGGCAACAAAAGCCACTGTTCCATCAAAAGAAAAAGTAACTTCAGCAGAACCATTTCCAACCATTACTGTATTTTTGAGGGCATAGGTAGTGGCATCATAAACCAATACTTTTCCATCAGTTTGAGATGTCCAAATCTCTTTGCCATCAGGTGAAAAAACAGCATTATGATTGGACATTGGTACATCAAAAATTTTCACATTTGTACCTTTCATTGCATCCAAAACGGCGACTTTTCCTGTACCTGCGTGAGTACCTCCTGCATGACCTGCACTTAAATCAACACCTGGTGCCGCCACTGCGATTTGAGATTTTGCAGCATTGATATAAATATGATGGGGATAAGCTAAAAAGCCTGGCGTTGCGGTATGTCCTGCTCCATGAGTTGAAGTGCTTGAACCATCAGTTAGTTGAATAGTGGTGGCAACTTCGTTGGTATTTAGATTGATAACCGATAAGGTGCTACTTTCACCATTGACAATGTATGCTGCTGGATAATTGATATTTTGTTCGGGTTGAACATTGCTCATGTCCATACACGCTACTACGCCCAAAACTAAAACGGAGAAAATTACTTTTTTCATCTTGAAATTATTTATAGTTGATTGATGGAAATTCGTTTATTGGCTTTCAATTCTTTAAAATGGCTTGGTGTAAGCCCTGTTATTTTTTTGAATTGCATTGACAAATGCTGCACGCTACTATAAAACATCATATCGGCAATTTGACTCAATGTATATTCATCGTACACCAATAACTCTTTTACTTTTTCTATTTTTTGATGAATAAAAAACTGTTCAATCGTAGTACCTTCAACCTCAGAAAACAAGGTTGTCAGATACTTATAATCTCGACCAATATTTTCAGCGATATATACTGATGGATTGACTTTCTGTAAAATTTTCGATTGATTTTGTACGATTTCTATGATAATTGTTTTGATTCTCTGAACGATTTGCTTGCGTTTATCATCCAATAACTCAAAACCAACAGTTTGCAAGCCTTTCTCAATCAGTTGTAATTGTTCGGGAGTTAATTCGTTCAACGTTTCAACTTCACCTAATTCTATATTTTTGATTGTAATCTCTGTTTTTTTGAATAGGTCAGCGATAACCATTTTACATCGGTCGCAAACCATATTTTTTATATATAAAGTCATGATTTTTGATGTTTTGGTTATTTTATTTTATATCGCATTCCTGCATAAACCATTCTGCCAATGACTGGTCCCCAAGTCATACCAGCATCATAATGTCGTCCAAAAGGGTCATTAGATGAAATAATCGGATTTTTCTGAGTGAAATTGTTGAGATTTTCTCCCCCAACATACATATCCCATTTTAAGAAAGTCTTGGTAATTTGTGCATTGATGTTTGAAAAAGCAGGTGCAGTGGTAAGTGTACCAGTACCTGCTGCCATCATCGAATGCTCGGACATAGCGGGCATTCGTCGAGAGCCGTTCCATTGCCAAGTAAAATCAAATTTCCATTTATCATAAGGCAGTGCATATCCCATATTTAATAAGATACGGTCTCGATTCAGAAATTGTTTGGTCATTAATGCCAACGTTCCGTTTTCTGTTTGAAAATCATTTTTCACATCAAACCAACGATAGGCTAATTTGAAGTCAAAACGCTTGATTGGAGCGAAATTTAGTTCTGCTTGGTAGCTATTAGAAAAAGAGCGACCTTTCAGATTGTAGAAACTTAAATATCCAGCCTGTTCCATATCTACTACCAACTGATTTTGAAAATTAGTACGGTAAGCATCAACAATAAAGGATGCCTTTTGCCCGAATAATTCAAACTCGTTTGATAGACTTAATCCATAATTCCAAGATTCTTCGGGTTTTAAGTTGTTTTCAATAGAAATGGCCCTTGAACTTACCAATAGACCATAATTTTCGGCTAATGGATTGGGTACTCTCCAACCTTTTCCAGCACTGGCTCTTAGATGTACCGATTTACTAATATCATATTTGGCATGAATTCGGGGAGTAAATCGAGTACCATAAAGGTTATGAAAATCTACTCTACCACCTGCTACAACTGTTAGTTTTTCAGGGTAAGTATAGGTATATTCAGCAAATACACCTGGCACAGACTCCGTGCGTAAACGAGGATTAATGCCTGTAAATGTTTCATTATAATCATCTAATAAATAACTTGCACCTGCCTTATATTGATGATTGGTATTATTGATAATATCTTGATAAATTAGATTGGCATAAATCGTATTTTGGCGACCAGAATAATTGCGTAATCCAAAGAATGATTGATTATTGTGAATTGTACCATTTACAATTAAACCTAAACCTCGATAGGGGGTACTTTGAAATAGTTTGGCTGTTTTGCTAAAAAACTCAATTCGTTTGGTTTGACTGCCAAAACCATAGACCAAAGACGAACCTTGTAATTCGGGTTTGAAGTTAGATTGTCCACCCAAACGGTCTTCATATAAGGCTTTAACTCCGAACTGAGCCATCATCTTTTCATTCTGAAACTTCCAACGATTAATCACATTGTATTGATTATAAAGTGGAATATCTAAAAAACTATCTCCGTTTTTATCAATGCGATTTTGTAAGGTAGAAGCATGAGTAAGCAAAGCTGTTGACCATTTCTTATTTAATTTCTTTGCTAAATTTAGATTGACTTCGCCACGCCCAAAGCTATTTGCATAGGTATTCAAATACAATTTGTCAGCCATATCTGGTTTTTGGAGTTCGATATTGATTTGACCAGTCATTGACTCATAGCCATTGACTACTGACCCAGCTCCTTTACCAACATCAATTGATGTTATCCAAGTACCTGGCACATAGTTTAACCCAAACGTTGTGTTTAATCCACGAATATTTGGAATGTTTTCAGTATTGGTTTGAACATAATTTCCGCTCAACCCTAACAATTGGATTTGTTTTGAACCTGTAACGGCATCAGCATAACTTACTGATACACTTGCATTGGTTTCAAAACTCTCAGAAAGGTTACAACAAGCGGCTTTGGCAAGTGCTTTGGTGGTTATAATCTCAGTTTGAATAGGATTCAGGCGGTCTATCACACTGGCTTCACTTCTAACAACTACTTCTTGTAAGGTAGAAGATTCCGTTTGGAGATAAATCGTTTGAAAATCATTTGAATGAACCATTATCGTATCGGTTTTATAGCCAATCGAACTGATAATTAATTCATGATTTTGAGAAGTCTTAGGAATAGAAAATTTTCCTTCAATATCGGCAGAAGTTCCATTTTTACTGTTTTTCCAACGGAGTACCGCACCAATAATGGGTTCGGTTTTGCCGTCAATTTTCTTTTCTAATACAATTCCTTGTAGGTTTTGCGAATATACTGTTGAAGTAAATAGTAATACAAATAGTATTACCATTTTAATGATATTTTTTAACATAAAATGATTCAATTTATTGAACAATAGAAAAACTACCTATTGAAAAATAGGCACAAGAAGTTCAATAAATAGAATCAAATTAAGAAGGATTGGATGTGTACGAGCAGTTTTCTACCTGCATTTGGGGGAGCTGTATTATAGTAATGACTTACTTTAAATAATACAGGCTCACTCGACCAGTTGAAAGTACAAAAAGGTGAAAAAGAACAACACTCACTGATAAAAATAGGGGTACTCAGTAAAACTTGATTAACACTTGATGAAGCGGTGTTAATATGAACAAAAGTAGAATGTTCTTCACAACACTTAGTCCGTTTAAAATTTGCTTTCGAGGATTTCGCTTCCTTTTTAAGCATTTTTTGTGGACAACATTTAGGCGGACTGGATAAAATGAAAGTTTTTCTACCTTTTACTTTACATAAATGCTCTATCATAGCAAATCCAGTGCTTGCAAAAAGCACTTGAAACGCCATGAAGAGACACAATATGCGAGTAAGTATTTGTTTCATTTTATGAAAATAATTGCAAATATGCAATCATTCTATATATTATCTGTGATATTTTATTCTATTTAGTTTATATAATTTTCGGAATAATCCATAATGTGTTTTGAGGTTCTTCTTCCAAATCTGCGGAAATATACGGTTTCCAACTAATTTTAGTTGCACTCGAATAAAAATTAAATTTCAGGATTACTTACTTTTTGATAAGCTCCTATCGTGACTTTTCTATGCTTGAGATATTTTTAGAGTGTCATTTTTGAAACGCCTATTTCAGTAGCAATTTGATTTACCCCCATTTTTCCCTCTTTGTAGTAACTTTCGGCTAAAATTGCTTTTTGTTCGGCTTCTTTTGTCATACCTTGTCGGCGACCGCCTTTTCTGCCTCTGGCTCTTGCTGCTTCCAAGCCCGATTTGGTTCTTTCCCGAATCAAATCTCTTTCAAATTCAGCAAAGCAAGCTGAGATGTTAAAAAATAAACGTCCTTGTGGTGTGGTTGTATCAATAGCATCACTAATACTTTGAACGCCTACTTGTTTACTGTTCAGTTGAGCTACTACTTCTAAAAGGTGCTTTAATGAACGTCCCAAACGGTCAAGTTTATAAACCACCACAATATCATCTTTACGAATTTGGGCTAATAATTTAATCAGTTCTGGTCTATCCGTTTTAGCTCCTAATGCTGTTTCTGCAAATATGATTTCACAACCTGCTTTTTCAAGTGCATCGAGTGTAGTGGTCCAAACGAAATCTCGAAAAACGACCAAACAAAATCTCGAATTTATGTTTTTGAAGTTTAATTCTGAAAATGGTTAAGTCAATTTATTTTTCTGCAACCAGTTAAAAAGATTCGACTCTGAGGAGTTATAACGTTTAGCAATAAATTTTTTAGTTGAGCCATTATTGAGAAGTGCTTCAATCTCAACTTTATATTTATCCAATTTACTTTTCCCTGCACCTATTGGTCTTCCGAGTTTTACCCCATTCGCTTTTTTAGTTTGTAGTGCCTCCTTTGTTCTTTTAGAAATTAAATCTCTTTCTATTTCAGCTACCATCGAAAAGACCATTGCCATCACTTTACTCTGAATGGTATCGTCCAATTGCCAGTTTCCTTTAACTGTATAAATCTTTATTCCTTTCTGAGTGGCTATCGAAATTATTTCCATGCACTCAAGCATACTTCTACCCAATCGAGAAAATTCACTTAATAGAATGGTATCTCCCGAAGTAAGCGTTTCAACAATATCTCCAATTTTTCTTTCTCTCCAATGAATTCTGCCCGAAGCCTTTTCTTCAACGAATTCAACTTTACCTAAATTTTTATCATTGGCAAGGTGTAGTAATTGAGATTTGTTTTTTTCAAGGTCTTGGTCAATGGTTGAAACCCTCAAATAAGCGACATTTCTTGGCATAATTTTGGTTATTCGATAAATAGGTAATGATTTAAATTAAAATGGTTTAAAACATTCTGTAATATTAGGTATTTTCATCTAATTATTCAAGTGGTATATATGAACCCAAAAAGAAAATGTAGAGAAAGTAGATAAACCCTTCAGATATATTGAGTTTAAAGACTTCATCAATAAAAAAAGCGAAATACCCCGTTACATTAGTCGTTAAACGCTGAACGGCTAAAAAAACTGGTAACATTTACAGTTCCTGCCACAAAAGATAATAATGAAGCAATTCTTAAATTATCTATAAATGTTCTCTTATTACCTCTGTGTCTAAACATAAAATAACTTTATAACAACTATAAATTTTCGCAGTGTTCATGCCATTAGAAATGAATTAAGTGACCAAAGATACTCGTTTTTGAATGTAGGTTCAATGTTTCTTTTTATTGTTGTATAAGTTTGATTGTTATTACAATGAATATTTTATGCAAATAGTACCCATAGATTGAGTTATTTGCATAAAATATTTGTGTTAAATTTTAGAAAATAGGTAAAATTATCATTTACTGACTAAGTGATTCAACGAAACTCGAAAGGTATTTGCCAAAACTTGACCCTGTTCATTAGAAATTAAAAATGATAAATCAAGTCCAAAATTCTTGAATTTCCCACCTAAGCCAAGTGTGAAGTATTTTATATCTCCCTTTTGTTTATTTTGGGTATAATATCCAGCACGTGCATAAAGGAACTCCCGAAACTGAAATTCTGTACCAAATGAATAAGTAATTTCTCTCATGGTTTCACGCAAACCGTCTGGTGCAGTACCCCACGATTGAAAAATTGTGCCAATGCCTGTGATATTTACTTCATTTCGTCCTGCAATCACTTCATTTTGAATATTTCGTACAGAAGGCGTTGGCACGAGCAATTTGTTGCCATCGATGGTAAACATTAAGATGTTTTGTTTCTTTCCCAAAATAAAATTTTGTGCTACACCAAGTTTTAGTAAAGTTGGTTGAAAAGTTCTACGCTTGTAATCTCCATAAGAAACTTTACCACCAATGTTAGTCAATGATGCTCCATAATTTAACCAACGCTTTTTTGTATTTCTTCCATCGTGGTAAAAGTACAAATCTCCTGCAATGGCATTGACTGGTTTTGTGGTAATATTTCGAGTAGTTGAACGAGCCGATAAGTTGGAATAAATATACTTCAAACCAAAGGAAAGGCTCTTTTTATCACTAAGTTTAAGGCTATAAAAACCATTAAGTGAAAACTCTTTTGATTTGAAGTTTTTGATAAACGCTCTGTTGTCGCCATATATTGCTACACTGCCAGCATCAAAATATTTTGTACCAAATCCATACGCAGTCCTTTCTTTGGCTTGAAATAGATTCAACGCATATAAATTCATTCCTCGAATGAGGTTTCTGTAATAGGGTGTATAATGCAACGATAAACCCAAGTTTTTTGCTTTTTCAATGCTATCGGTTGTCTCCTTATTGTATAGAAATACCAATTTCGCTGGGTTTATCAATGCACTATTGGCATCGGGAGAAATCGCAATGCCTGCTTCTCCCAGTGCTGCACTACGAGCATCATAGGTGAAGTTTTGAAAAGGAAATGCTCCGACTAAAATTCTATTCTCGTTTACAGGTGTGTAGGCTTGTGCTATGCTTTGAAGACTTACTAAAAATAGCAAGGCAATCATTTTTAAATTTTTCATTTGATTTTATGATTAAATTCCTTGCCAGCTTGACTGACAAGGAATTGGTGAATGTGTTAATTATTTACTTTAACAATGCGTTTTTTCAAGGTAACTGGTTTGTTTCCATCTGTGCCAACGATGTATAAAATGTAGGTTTCTGATGGTAAATTGAACAAGTCGAGTACGATATTGTCCAAATACCTTTCCTGTCCACCACCTTCGTAGAGAACTTCTCCTCGTTGGCTGTAAAGAATGAGTTTTACCCCATCAATACATCCTTTCGATTTGATGTATAATTTGCCCGAAGTCGGATTTGGGTAAGCTATTGCTTCGTTGATGTTATAATCTAAAACAGTAATAGTCACCGTTGATTCATCTGATTTTTCATTATTAGCATTGATGCAGTACAAACTGTATTTCTGTGTTTCAACCTTCGTTCCCGTTACCTCAATCTTTTCACCACTTTGACCATTTGACCAGACAATCGTGCCATTACATTGCGTGAGAGTAGATAGGATTAGTTGCTTATTCAAACAAAGTGTATCGTTGATGGAATAACCACGAATACCGTTACTCGTTTCAATCTCAATCGGGCGAGGTCTTACTCGCACTTTGACCGATGCAGTATCAGAAATACATTGCCAAGTACCACAAGTAACGGAATAAACCGTATTTTTATCTGGTCTTACAGTAATATTTTGCGATTTATCTCCTGTATTCCAAAGTAAGTTTTCTTCACAGCCACTGGCAGTTAGCGTAGTTTTCTCACCATCAAGAATTACTAAATTTCCACTAATGATTGGCTTTTTGGGAGTATGATAAACTTTGATAAAAACTGTGGTTGTATCTGAGACTAACGGGCGGCGTTCCGTTGAGTCAACTCCTATGCAGATAATTTTGTAAGTAATATCAGATTTGGGTGAAACAGTAAATGATAGTTCTTTTAAATCTTGATTGTCTAACCAAACCAAAGTTCCACCATCTTCACAATTCTTTGCAGTAATTGTTGTTGAAGCCCCGATACATAAAGTATCAGCAGTTGCAGTCACAACGGGCATTTTAGGTCTTACATAAACCTTGAATTGACTCCATTCGCTATAACAACCATCAATATAGCACCGTGCAGAATAAGTAGTCGTTTGTAAGGGTTTTACTTGAATTCGGGCGGCGTTCTGCTTACTCAAAGTATCTGCCAGTAAAACACTTTTGGCTTTCCATTCAGTACGATTGCAAGCATTTGCCAATAATTCAATTATTTCTCCTTTGACAATAATTGCAGTTTTTTCAACATCTTTGACTGTAATTATTGGTGGGGCTATTTTTGCTTTGACAGTAACTTTGATGGTCACCGCTTCGCTCCAACCAGTTTCGTGACTATAACATGAGACGGCATAAGTATTTGATTCGGTCAATCGCTCTTGAAATCCTTCTGTTACTTCTACTCTGTTCGGAATATCCATCCAATTTTTCGTCCAATGAACCTCCGTGCCAGTCATACAGCCACTCACCAATTTTATAGTATCGCCATAACAGATTGTTTGGTCTTTGGCTGTTGGCGGTGGAGTTATCATTGTAATTTCAATCTCATTTGCGTTTGTACAACCAAAGCCGCCTACGCAAGTAACAGTATATTTTGTGCTTCGTCTTGGCTTAACTTCAATAGTATTTACATCATTTTCACCAGTTGACCATCTAATAGAACCGTTACAGCCACCAGTGCCGATTCTTACTGTTTCTCCTAAGAAATAGGTTGTTCTTTCACTACCAATGTTAGGTTTGTTGGGCAATGAAATTGGATTTATCGTAATATCCCCAGCCCCTTCACCAACCGGAGTTGAACACATCACTCTGAAATTAGTTTTCTGAGTAATTGGGTATGAATTAGGATTCTCAATTGGTTTGGCATCTGTAAAATCATCCTTGTGCCAAACCACCCAATAAAATGCAGTAGAGCATCCACTTTGACCAAGTATAGCCGTAGAACCCCAACAAACATCTTTTCCATTAGCCTGAATCATGGGAGGTTTTACTTCAATGGTTATTTTACCTTTTCCACCACAAGCATTCGGACTTAAACATTCTGCCACATATTCTGTGTATTTATCGGTTGGCCAAACGGTAATTGGATTCCCTTCCGCTTGTCCATTTTGCCAACTAACCACACCATCGCACCCAGTTATACTTAAAATCGTTGATTCCCCTAAAATAACTGAATTTTTTGTGACCATTATCTGAAAATCCTGTGGCTGTCTAATATTTACACCGATGGTTTCGGTGGCTTCGCCCGCTGATGTGACACAATGGCCTTTGAACGAAACTGCTTGAATTACTCCATTAAACGTAGGAGAAGCTTCATTCCTTCGACCATATTCTGGCGAAGTCCAATAAATATCATTTGATGGACAACCACTCATGCTCAAAGTTGTTGAGCCGCCAATACAAACTACATTAGGAGAAGCCTTTACTGTAATTTTGGGAGCGTTTACTTCAATAACTATCTTTCCATTTCCTCCAACACAACCACCATTGGCGGTGCAAATAGCTGAATATTCAGTTGTTGCTTTCGGAGTTACAGAAATAATGGTTGAACTTTCACCCGTATTCCAAGAAATAATTCCGTTACAATTTGCAACACTCAATGTAGCTGTTTCACCTAAAACTAAAGGATTTTTAGAAGCTCTAATTGTTGGAGTAGCACCATTTGCGTTAATGATTAATTTGACCAAGACTCTTGCATTACTCTTACAGTTATTAGTAGTGTTTCTTGCTTGAACATAGAAAAGACCATTGTTTGCAGCTTCCGAACTCGGTGTAAAACTTAAAACCGTTGCCAATAAATTGCCCCCACTTGGAGCATCGTACCATTCCGCTACTTCATTATTTCCAATACTAACAGATAAAGTTGGAATTGCTTGACTTGCACAAATGGTTTTATCTCCTGCACTGATTGGAATATTAACAGTAGGACAAGTACACAAGGGTGAATTTATCGTTTGCGTGGTAATACAACCAGCACTACTTGTGGCATTCAAGACAACATTTGTACCCGTTGGAATGCCTGAAACGATGCCTTCTGCGGCAGATACTATGCCAACGGAACTTGTAATTACTCCATTACTTGCAAAAGATAGGGAATAAGTCAATAAATCTGCTGAACAAGCGGGTATTCCTGCACTCGAAGTTGGTAAGTCATTAATAGATAAACTTATGGGTGTTCGAGTAGCACTTACACAACTATTTTGTAGATTTCGAGCTTGGGCATAATAGGTGCCAGACGTAGTAGGCTTGTAACTTAATGTGTTACTGGCTACTATGATTAAATTGGCATCAAACCAATCTGCGGTGGTATTTTCTCCGACACTCACAGTCAGGCTTGGAATAATTTGTCCTTGACAAATACTTTTATTTCCACCACTCACAGGTGAATTAATCACAGGGCAATTACAGGTAGGTGAATTGACCGTTTTAGTAACAGCACAACCTGCACTACTGGTTGCTGTTAATTGAACATCTAATCCTGCGGGAATATTGATTACTGAATTTCCAGAAACTGTGCCAGCAGTACTTGTGATTGCTCCAATGCCTGAAAAGTTGACAGTATAAGTCAGTAAATCTGAACTACAAGTTGTTCCGCCAATGGTAAGTATTGGTAATGTGTTGATAGTAACTATGCCAGAAGCTGTGCTTGTTGCATCAGCACACGGAGGCGTTGCCAGTACCTTGCAAGTAGCCGTGTACGTTCCCATTTCATTCACTGTTGTACTCGTTCCGATAATTCCATTACTCCAAGTAATTGTTCCATTGGTGCAGCCTGTGGCAGTAAGCGTACCAATTTCACCTTGACATAAGGATAAATTATTTACTGTGATATTTGGGGCAACTGCATTACTACAACAAGGTGTTACATTCATTATTGCACTTTGCTCCGATTGTGTTTGTCCTGTATTTTTTGCAATGGCATAATAACTTCCACCTGCCAATAAATTTAAACCCGTGAATGTACCTTGTCCATTAAAAGTATTCCCTACCTGTGAAATAGTAGTACTTGCAATTGGGCTTGGGTTTCCGAGTTTATATAATTCTAATGTCCCTGATTGTTGGAACGCAATATCAAATGTGGCACTTGTAGCACCACAATTCAATGTACCCGATAAAATTGGGGTAACTATTTTATCGTATTGTAAAGTTACTTCCACATCCAAAGCAGTATCATCACAATAGGTACTCCCATCATCACCTTTATCGACAATAAAATAGATATAACTCCCCGCACTTACATTAATTGCTGGAACATTATAAGTGGTCGGACTACTGGAAGTGGCTATAATAGTTCGAGGAAATAGGGTCAAATTATCGGTTTTAATGGTGTAACCAATATTATCGCCACAGCCAAAAGTGGCTCGTTGAAGAGCATTGGTAATGCCAAGAATATGCACATTATTTGGAACAGATAATCTAACGACAGAAGGGGATTCGCCAGGGTGTAAGAAAACCCCAAACGGTGGAAAGGGTTGGGGAGTGACCTCGCCTGCATTCAACTGCTCGTATGCCAAAAATGGATAACTTTCTTGACCTACATTAAAAGTCCAACCGAGTTGTCCAGCCGTTCCGCCGCCATAAGTATTATCATTGCCATACGCAGGAAAAGGTACAAAATTATTGTTTCCATCAATTGTACCATAACTAAACAGTCCATTGGAACTGGGGTTTTGTTGGCCTACTACACTTTTTAATTTGAAAGTGATTTGAGCCGAAGTGGGTAAAACCACTATTGCTGTTAAGAACAGCAATAAAAGATAAAATTTGTTTTTCATTTTCTGAATTGAGTTTATTTAAGTAAGTCTTAATACTTAGTTTTTTTGATATAAGTGTATCAACTTGAGTCAAAAAATAGATTAAATATTTTCATTAAAATAGTTTATTATATATTAAATTGAAAACAAATGTAAAAACAAATATTCTAAAATAATATTAAAATAGTATTAAAATGAAAATTATTCTACACAATATATTCTAAAATTGTATCTTGTCCGATGTGATGGTCAATAGTTTTTCGTAGTAAATCGACATAGTTTTCTTCAATCCAATGATAAAAAAAGGTGCTGGGAAGCTGTAAAGTTAATTTGCTATTTTCCAGTTTTAATGGAAGGATTGGCAGAAACCAAGTCTGAAAAGTAGTTTCATCTACATTTAAGCAAATAAATTCTAAACATTTTGCCCAAACTTTCATTACATTTTTATTTGTTTGTTCGCCTGCTATTGCGGTGTACTTGTTATATTCTGTGAGTAGCTTTTTTTCGCAAAAATGTTTTTCCATGTAGGTTTCTTTATAAATATCAATTCTACCACGTGAGGGATATTTGGCGTACAAATGAGCAATGTGTTTGGCAAAATCTTGCTTCGGCATTTTCTTCCAAGTGAAATCGGTGAGTTCATCTTGCTCTAAACTTCTTGGCTTGGATACCCCAATTGCTTCGGTTTTCCCCACTCGCATCAATTCGTAGTACAGATTAAGTCTTGATTTTACTTGAAAATTTTCAAGCAAATAATCAAATACTTCGTAAGACAGAATATTATTGGTGGGGTGAAACATTCGCAAGACTAAACGTTCTTGGTTATCATCGTTGAAGATTCGCCAAAACTCAATCATTGTTGCGGGACTATACGTTTTACCGTTCAATTGGTCATGCTTTCTGAAAAAGCAATTGTTTCGCCCAACAAAACGCTCAATCATTGATAACATCAAGTATTCTTTGTCTTGTGGCTCGGCAAAGTGTTTTTTCTTGCTGTAATACGTATTTGGATGAGAAAATCCTTCTCGATACATAAGCATTTTGTAACTCGAATTAATCAGGTCTAACTCTGCATTCAGGAAGTTTTCTGACTTTTTGTGGTAAGATGGATTGGTCAAGTTTTTCGGATAAGTATTCATTTTTGTGATTTATTTTGAGAGAAACTTATCCACATTTTTTTCGTTTTTTACAGTTTCCGTTAAAGAAAAAAATAATTTATAAAATTAAGTTCTAAGTTTCCTTCTAAAGTTCATAGTTCTAAAAGTTCATAGTTTCTACTTTTGGAAACTGAGGAAACTTCAAAAAAATGTGGAAAAATCGACATTTTGGACAATAAAAATCTGTTCGGCAAAAAGACTCGCTTTTTCCGTTGCTGAGAATAACGTAAATTACAATACGAATGAGCGTCCTTCGTGCCGAATTGCGTTATTGTCGATGGTTTATGTACTTATTTTATGGAGGAAAGTCTGCTCGCAGATATTTGAGAGCAATAATTGAAGTAAATTTGGGCATAATTAATAATTTTTAAAGTGTATATAAGTCTGAATTTTTTAATGTATTTTAGGCATTAATGATATTACTCAATGAAGTTTTGATAGCCTTAAAAGCGACCTTTTGAAATTTAAAATGGAGCATACTTTCTCGATAGAACTGAAAAATTTCTCGTAATAAATTGGTGTCAACTTCAATAAAGTTGCCATGTTTGAAATGCTTCGTCAATTTATCGTAGTATAATGCTATTGAAGCCAGTTGAAGATGGTCGCTTTCGCCTGACTTTTTCATTCTTTCTGTGGATTCGACCGAGATAACATTATTATTGCCTCTAAACGCTAAATATAACTCATAGTTTTCAAAGGCAGCATTAATCAGAATTTGTTCCATTTGGTTGGTTGGTCCGACAGCTATGATGAACTTTTGTTTTAATTCGGGTATGTAATCTTTTATGTCAACAGCGATTTTTTCAGTTTGGGACTTCATTGCTTATATGGGTTTTCAGTGATGCACTACTTATATTATTTAAAGGATTTAGAAAGTTAGGAAGGAGGTGAATAAAGGTTTTAGATGAAAACAACTATTCTGTAAATAATTATTTTGTGGGGGAGAATGCGATTGCTTTTCTACTTCGATTTCATTCTCGCAGTATAAGCGGAAGGACAAAAAAGACAGGTATAGAATCCCTATCTTTTTTGCTGTATTGAAACACATTTTTTCAAATGCGTTACAATCTTTCATATGTAAAATTTTATGAGCAATTTTTCCAGTAAAATTCATCTCAATTTCGTAGGTGTTTTATTTGAAATATACCCCTTTTATATTTTCAGACAGGCTGAGATTGTTTTCAGTTATTTGGTTTATTTCAATTATGACTATTAACTCATCAAATGGCAACTCAAATCCTAAGAATCAAGGCTTTAAACTTATTAAGCGGATACATAATCGAAAAATAAATATTATTTCTTCAAATGTTTATAGCTTATCAGTTTGCTTTCAGCCACTCAACAAGTTCACTGCGAAAGAAAATATTATGATTACCGTTTTTATGAAATGGAATTTTTCCCGAAGAACAGTAGCTGTAAATGGTTTGTTTTTTCTTGTGTATCAATTCAGCAGCTTGGTCAATCGTTAGAGGCTCATCTTTATTTTCAGTCATTTTACGAGCTATAATTCTATCGACTACACTTTCCAAAAGAGGCTCAGAAACGTTCATTAATGCCTTTTCGACAGCTTGCTGAATAAAGTAATCAAATGAGCCTTCTACTGGTAAATCTGATGTGCTTTTAGCTTGATTGGGAAATAGTTTTTTCATCATTACAGCGTATGAGGTGTTAGTTAATACTGCTGCAAAACAAGGGGAAGGAAATTTATAAAAGCTTGTTTGAAATGAAATGTTTTTAAATATTTCATTTCAAATAGCACAGAGCTTATTAGATGAAGAATTTATGCAAAGAACTTCTGATAAGTTCTTGAAAACGTAGGATTTTCTCGTCGGACGGGCGACTGTTTTTAGAAACTGCATTGGAAAAAAAGGACGGATTTGACTTTACTCCGAATGTTTTGCTCAGGATTTCGGTTTTTTGTTTTAAGTTAAGAGCTTCCCAGTCTTCAATATTGAAAAAAGATAAACCAGCTAATATTTCAGGTAAAAAAGTAATCATTATTGGACTTGGGAATGGATTTCTGCCACCTATTTTTGTAATAAATTTACCTTCAACCGTACAAATTTGATGTTCAATGAAGCACTCTTTCATTGTTTGAAATGAAATATTGGTCAAGAAACTTTCAAATAAAGGAAGTCCATCCTGTTTCTTTAGCCCAATAGTTTTTATTTGTTTTTTTTCTTGTGAGCTTGATTCTTTGATGAATTCAAATCGCTTGGTAATTATCTCTAAGAGATAAAACAAGTGATTCAAACGTTCTTTTTGCGTAATCATTCCTTCGTTCAATACCAACAAAGCGTAATTGATTTCATTGAGACTTAAACGTTCGAGTTTACTAAAATCTAACATCAGTTTATTTAGCCACACTTCGTTGATTGTACTCAATAAATAATCTACGTAATCTTTTATCGTACTCGAAAACACCCGATTTGAAATACCACCGAGAACAAACAAAACATCATTTGTGTATTCATTAAATTTAATCAAATCGGTAGGAGTGGCTTTTCTGAAAGTATCAATCACTATTTTCCATTCAGAAAGAATATTCACTATTGATTTGAGTATATCACCAAGATTGATTTTTCGAGTATCGAATGTAATAAGTTCATGGTAAACAAACTCCTCGATAAATGAATTGGAAAAAGGGTAAATCTCAAAAAGCCCGTGCACACTTGCTAACAGCCTAACTTCTTCGAGATAAACTTCAGATTCAAACGCTTTTTGGTAGAAGTTTGATTGATACATATTAGATGTGGTAATTCCATTTTTTCGCAAGATAGGAAAAAATAAATTCATTGAACTTTTTGATGAAATTTGAAAGAATAAAATGTAGTGAGACTAAATTTAGTCTCACTACAAGTCTCACTACAAATTGTAAAGTTCCCGATAAACAGACCATAAACAGATGTAAATAATATACTGACTATCAGGTGTTTATGTAAATATTGGTAAACAGACGAATAGCCAAAATAAGGTCTAAATACGACTGTTAATCAGAGGGTCGCTGGTTCGAGCCCAGCTTCGGGAGCAAGTTAAAAGCCTTATAATCAACAGATTATGAGGCTTTTTTAATTTATAGCCTTTTCGTAAGTTTACTACATGCAATACAATATGCAATACACAATTGCATTTGATTGTAAAATAACATTTTCAAAAATTATATTTTAACAATAAAGCCTGACAATCTACAATACGATTATCAGGCTTTATTTTTTTTGATATGCAATTTAAAACTTCAAAGCATCAATGATTCGCCGAACTTCTGAAACATCCCACGCTGAAATTGATTTACTTCTCACTTGGTAATTCCCTACTGTCATACCAGCTTTTTCAAAGATAAAGCTGAATCGAATACCATTTTCTTGAATAATTGGCAAAATATCATTGACGATTAAAATATAGTTTTTAACTACTTCCTTCCGCTTTTCATTACCGAGTAATTGCATCAATTTATTGACTTCCTCGTATTTCCAATCTCGACGACCATGTTTTTTATTGCTCAGTGCCGAAAAGGAAATTTCAATCTTACTGGCAATTTCGTGAATTGTATCATCGGCATTATCTAAAAACTGGGGTAACTCAGCAATGATTTGGGCGTAATTATCAATTGTTTCTAAATATGCTTGCTTGTCTCGTTCCATTTCTATTTTGTGTATTAAAATATATTTACAGCGTATTTTTCAATTACACAAATCTATTACTTAATTTGAAAATAGAAAAGCAAGACGTATCATTTATTTTCTTTCTAAATCATCACTATTTTGCCATTTCAAACGCCAAACGTCTTTATCATAAACAAGTTTTACTACAATGGTATCCGTTAAACTATTCTCAAAAGTAAACAGAATTTTCTCAGCTACTTCGACCTCACGACCAGAAGCATCTTTTTTAAGTACCAGTTCTCGCAAATGCTTAAAATTGGTAACTGTTCCTTTCTGAGTCATTTTTGCAGTACTGTAAATGAGCATCGCACCAAAAATATCTTTTTGGGTAACATCATCTTGGAGATACCCTTTGCGATACAAATTGTATTTTGTCGTATCGCCCTTAATACCTTCATTGGCTAATTGACAATAAGCAATGGCTGCCTTTTGTGGATTTTTAGACAAATGATTACTTGAATGTTGACAAGAGGAGAAACAGGCAATTAGCCCTATAAAAATGAATTTCTGCATCAGAGTTTAATGTTAGCAAGTGTATTTCTGAATAGTTGTGCTGACCAAATACCGTCCAAGCGTTTTTGTGTTTCGGTACGGTCTAAGGCTTCCAACATCAACTTATCACCTTTTTCTCGCAATTCTTGGGCTTTAGTCAGTAAATCAAGGCTTGCTTTATTGAGAAGCATTCGTTCGCCAGTTGTCATGCGTAGTCCTGCTGACATTCCCGATATATTCCCGATTGGGCTTGTATCAAAACTATTAGCCAAAGAAGAATAATCGTCATTTTTTGCAGCGAACGCATTTTTCATAATGTTATTGTAGATTTCATTTTGAATAGCACTGGCTTCATTTTGTTCCAAAGTCATCATTCTTTGTTTCAAAATTTCGTCCAAGTAATCGGCTGGAGTTTTGGGACCACCTTTAAATAAAGCCCCAATTGACCCAAATGGATTTGACATAAAATCATTAAAAGCATTCCCCAGTGTAGCTTTTAGGTTAGGATTATCTTTTAGAAATGCCTCTAATGCTTGTTCTTTTGCCCCAAAACTTAAATCTTTGGTAATTAATGTGCCGTTAGCATCATAAACATTGCCTACCGCATCCATGACATAATTTTTCCCATTGACAGTCATTGTTCCCGATGAAAAGGAAGGCATTGAAATTCCCTCCGAAGAAAATAAATCTCCAAATAAATCTCCGCCCAAATCGCTACCAATATCGCCAAATACGCCTTGATTACTCAATCGAAAAGCCGTGCCATTGTTTCGGCTTTTTACACCATCATTAATTGCCATCGCTTTGTTTTCTAATTCTTCAGCCATTTGATAGTAAGTCATGGCTTGCTGCATCTTCTTTTTTTGTAAAGCAGTTTGTAGGGCATATTGGCGACTCATAAAGGATTTTTGACTACTCAAAAAACCACTGAATGACTGAACACCATTTTTGTTATCAATGGTTGTTCCCCTCATTACAAGGTCGTATAAAGTTGAACCACTTTTATCGGAATAGTTTTTACCATCCATATAGGGTGTTAAATCTGAGATTTTAAAATTGGTATTCAAGTTAGAGGTAAAAGAACCTTTTAAAGCACTATTCAACTTCATGATGGCGGTGGCATCGTTGTACATCATTGAATGGTAAGCCAGTTTCAGATACTCATCGGGGCTTCGCAGGAGGTCTTCAATTTTTGAACCTGTTTCCAAAATACCAGTAGTATTAGCCTTTGTTGCAGCACCTTGTTTAGTTACACTTTTTAATTGTGCAATCTGAGTTTTGGCTTTATCTACCAAATTTTTTAACTGAATTAATCGCTCTATTGCTGTTGGGTCAATAGATACTTGGGCTTGAACGTCAAGATTCATGCACAACAAACAACTTAGGCGGAATGCCACCCGTAATAGTTTTTTCATCATTTAATTTTGTTTTAAGAATATTTTATAACCTTCATTTAACTCAATTTCTCCTGCTTTTCTCTGAACACCACCATAACGCAATGACCGAGAAATACCACTTACCACGCCAGCCCCCACTTGCCCAACTACTCCTGTTGCACTGCCAATGTTATAAACTGCATTGTCAATGTTATCAATTGCTTGATTATTTTGCTGACGAATTTGCCCTTTGGTATCATCACTTAGATACGCAATGCCTGGCAACATATCGTTACTATCATAAACCACCATTTTTGTAGGAATAAATTCAGTTCCTGATTTGATAGCCGTTACCATAATTATCAAGCGATTTCCACCCATCATGGCTATGCCACTACATAGAGCGTTGGCAGGAATGATAATACCATCAATTATCATTGGTTCTAATAATCGTATTCTGACCGATGAATTATTTCGCACCACTTGCGTACCATAAATAGCTGCTTTGACGAGTTCTTTTTTATGAATCGGTGTGTTACGGACTTTATTGGTAGTGTTTTCCAAAACAATCGTATTAAATGGATTTTCTCCTGTGGCTACTTTGATAGGTTCACGAGACTTTACAATTCTTTTTCTTTCCCCATAACCTTCTTTTCTTATTTTTGGGACTGACACTTGCTCAATTAAATGAGTAGTCAAAGGTGGATTTGAGGCTGTTATTTCAGATGAATTATTCGTTTCTGATGTATTTTCTTTGAATACATTACCCACACCATAGTTTTTCAAACCTTTGTCATGGACTTTTAGCGGAGTGCCGCCCAGCAGAACTCCGCCCGATGAAGTTTTATCTTCATCAATTGATTTTTTCACTTCATCAAGCATATCACCAGAAGTATCCTTCTTGCCGTTATTGTGGAGAGCCGCCCTTTCATTATCTTGACTTACATCAATTTTGGGCATCGAAAAAGTCATGTTTTTAACAATCTCTTGACGAACGTATTTTGACACGCCATAGAAAACAATTAGTAGTAAAAACAAGCCTATTAAAATGAAGACAAGTCTGTTTTTACTAAACAAGCTCAACATCTTTTCACTGAAAACGGAACGCCGTCCGCTTGCTTTTTTTGCAGGAGAAGTTAATGCTTTAGTTTCTTCTTTCACACCTTCATTTTGATTCGCAGTTTCCATTTTGCTTGTCATTAGAGCATTTCAGCTTTTAGGATTTTTTTGAAAGGAATATCAATGCTTACATTGCGTAAACCATTCTTTTCCCTGAAAATCACTTGCAAATAACCATTGTCCGTTGTTGCATAGAGTGGCACATAATAGAGATAGGTAATCTGCTTTTGTGGGGAAATGGTTTTGGTTGGTTCAATACTTTTCAAGGCATTTACTTCCTCAATACCTAATGATTGCAAGCGATTAATAGCTTTTTTCTTCATTTTGGATATGTATGAAAAGGAAACATTATCTATTTCATAGGTAATGGAACTCTCATTTTTCACCAAGAATTTAAGATAAGTACCATTTTCATCATTGTAAAGGTTTTCACATTTAACAGCAATACCCGATTGATAGCCTTTAAATAAAATGTTTGGACTAAGAGATGCTAACTTTTTAAACTTATCGTTCAGTAGCATATTATCGTCCTTTATTTTGAGTGTTTCTACTCTTTTCTCTAAGCCTCTATAATCATAAAAGGCTTTTGATAAGGGTTCTTGGTAGTTTACATAGGCTTCATAAATTTGATTCCCGTGTGTCAAAAGTAAAGTTGTTGGCTTGGCACTCGTACTTTTCGCCTTTAAAAACAGAACTTGTGTAGCTACACTTGATTGATTGGTTGATGCGGGTTGTGCTTGATAATCAGTATTACCCAAATTGACAAGAGTAATGGCATCATCAAAAATCAAGTAAGTTGTTGATGTAGCATTAACATAAATGGTGTCTATCTTTTTTTGAGAAAAGACCGCAAATGAGATGAATAACAAAGAAAAGCGGAATGCTGTCCAGAGTAGCGACTCCCGACGGAACGCCGCTCGTAATAGCTTTTTCATAATTTTTATTGTTTTGGTTTATACTCGATATAGTTAAAATTTTGAATTTGTAATCCATACGGGTTCTTTTCTGAATATGGTACTGGCTGTAATTCAAAAATTGCCCCTACGTTGCTTATTTTTTCTTGTTCGTTGAAATAGATAGCTTGTTTGAAAAGTAAGGTACATTTGTAAGGTACAACCGACATATCTACACCCATGCTATCTATTTTTATCTTGGAATAAGCATTGAACTTGGTGTAATTTTCTTGTACTTTTTCATCAATAAAGTTCTTGTAAATGGCCTGTGCATCTTGCTTGTTTAGTAGCCAAAAACCTTCATTGAGTCGTTCACTAAATGATTTTGCATCGCTTTCAAAAAACAATTTGGCAAATGTGTTTATCAAGCCTCTTACCTGTCCGATGTTGCGAGTATCGTTATCAGCTAATAAAGCGGCAAACATTTCTTTGCCCGAACGTACAAATACCTTTTGGTCTGAGTTTTTAGTAGCATCCCAAAACAAAGTTCCCCAAAGAATATTTGAAAGAAGCAATAGAAACATACTCGCTTTCAAAAGGTTAAAAAGTCTATCAATGTATTTATTGACATCATTAGCGGCAAAGAAATGCCTAATCGCCGTTTGGGTATTTTCTATCATGATTTTGTACGATTTGTAGTGTCATTTCTACTAAAAACATCTGAAAAACCTTGCTTAGTTGCTTCCCATGCTTTGGTTCTTGCTCCTGCTGATTTTTCCCAAACTGACTTTCCTGCTACACTTGCCCCAGCAGCGACCATGCCCCCTGTTGCTCCTTGAATACTTCTGATAATGCCACCAATCGCCGAAGAGCCAATGTAAAGTGTGGTTAAAAGCGGAACTCCGAGATACATCAGAATCAAAGCAAGGTTGATAACCAACATATTGACAATATCACTTCCTTGTGTTGTGGTCTGAATTGTGGTTGATAAACCAACCACCAAGTTGTCCAAAATAGATAGCGTAAGTGTCCAAAAGAGAATGTTCAGCATTGAGCGAAACCAATGTGTAATTGTTCCGCCTAAACCTGGAACGGTACTGAGGGCAGTGGCAAAAATACCTACCGAGTAAGTAAATGCGACTAACACATTTTTGACATTTTCTAACAAAAGCCTAATAATCATAGATAAGCCATTCTGAATAGCGGTCAGCACTACATTGATTAGTTTTCCAAAATCCATTGTTAATAAATCCCAACCGCTTGCTTCGGTAGAAGGATTGTTGGCATCGCCTGAAACCTTTTTCATTTGAGCCAATATGTCATCAACTTTCGTGTAGGTATTGGCTAATTCATTGATTGCACCAACCACCAAGCCCATCAATTCATTGTAATAACCAATCAGAAACATTAATGCCACGACACGAATTAGATTCAATACATTTGAACCATAAGATTCGCCAAAAACTAAGACCTTGAATAGCATATAAGCAAAATGAATGAATAGCATGATTCCTGCCAATTCTAAGCAATTTCCTTTTGCTTTGGTGGCGAGTAATTGAGCCGTTTTAAATAAGGCATCACCACTAATGGTAACTTGCAAAATAGTGTCTGTCATAATTATTTAGTTTAAATTTCATGTTCTTTCGGGCGGCGTTCCGTCGGGAATCGCCACTCTGGATGGTATTCTGCTTCCCATTCTTCTACGAAGCGGTTAATAGCATAATCAAAGTATTTTCCACCTTCTGCCATTTCTCGAATTTTGTTACGCTCTTCTGCACGAGAGGTAAGCAATGGGATAATTTTCGACGGCACTTCTACCCGATAAACATTGATTAAATCTGCTCTTTTGACAAAAATTTCTCGCCATTTATCAGCGGCATCTTTTCGTAAAGACTTCAATAAGTCTTCGGCGTGTTTGTTCAATCCAAAGAATTTGACGTTTTTATCAATCATGTTGGAATCGGTATGTCGAAGTATGAAAACTGTTGAAGATAAATCTTTGACAACAGTACCAATGGAAGAGTTTTGGATTTCCGAAATGCCTTGGGTAATGATGCTTATTGTCCCCTCACATTTTCTAACAGTTCGATACATATATTCTATAAAACCACCCAACAAACCATCTAACATCGACCATGCTTCATCAATATAAATGCGTTTGATTACTTTGGGATATTTATCTATAATATCGCAGGATAGTTCAATGATGAGCATTCCGACAACTGGATATAATGTAGGGTTAGCCTTTATTTTGGCTAAATCGAAGCAAATAAGAGGGTAAGCGGATATATCGTCAAGGGTTTCGGCATTGAGTATATCCTTGTAATTACCAACTGCAAAGGGTTCTAAGGTGATGAGTAATTCATCTATGTTGAGGTTCTTTTCAATCTTTTGATAGACCTCTTGCCCATCGTTTTCTTGCTGAAAAGTATTTAAAAAATCATAAAAGCCACAAATACAAGGCATTGTACTTTGTTTTTGTTGGTTATACTCGTCGAAGTATTGATTCAAAAACTTGTTCAGAATACTCCTTTCAGCATTAGTAAGATTTGAATTACCTCGCCAAATCGTAGCAATCAAATTAATCAAAAACTCCATTTTTGCTTCTGTCAATCTGAACTCGCCAGAGATTTCATCATAGTTTACTAAAAAAGGGTTATACCTTAATGGCTTTTCGGGGTCGTACTCGTAATAGCGGCATTTATCAGGCGGAATGGCATAGAAGATAGAAAGATACGTACCACCCACATCAATAATTATTTGTCTTTCACCTCTATAAAATCTTTGTAAAATCAAATTACCCATCGTGAAACTTTTGCCCGAACCTGGCACCCCAATTGTCAAAGAATTATTGTTTTCAAATCTTATCGTATCGTAAAAATCAACCAATAGTGGATTGCCCATTCTATCGCACAATAAATCACCTTTCTTGTCGCTTTTTAGTAAGGCAGTCGTAGTGAAATAACAAGCTGCCACCATATTATCCATTAATAACCAACGAAAATTCTGATACGAATTACAAGGAGCATTACTGACAAAAAGGTTAGTAGTATCCAAATTTTCTAAATAAGATTCCGCTCCGATTTCTCGATAGGCTTTCATTACTTTTTGAATGGAATCTTCTATTTGTTTGTGCGGAACGCCGCTGGGCGGCATCCCGCCCGAAGGCTTCCAAACGACACATTGCACGGATACATTCAACAAAGAATTGCCATTGGTCGTAATCTCATTCAAAAACTCGAACATATCTCTACTTTTGGCACGGTGCTGTTCCGACATCAAAAAATCCAGACGAGCAATGTTCTTTGCTTCAAATTCAATCTTGTTATATGCCTTTTGGGTATCCAAAGGTTTGAATGTAACACTCAGCACATGAGGAATTTCTAACTCATTCATCAAGGCATACAACTGTGGAGAAGATACATTATAACCATTATCCATGTCATTATTGACATTTGTAGGTTGCCCCGACATACTGATGATATTGACAGTATCCGTTCCCAAAACCAAGCGTTCTTTATCGGGTGTGAAGGTTTTGAAGATAGTATATTGGTCAGGTGTAAAATCAAGGTTGAAATATTGACAAAGAACTTTCATTACCTCATCTTCAGTCAAGCGTTGATAGCTCAAATCGCCTATACTGACCATCGAAATAAAATGATTGGCAATCGTTTCTATTTTTCTTTTGTACGATGAGATGTCTTTAAATATATTTTCAAAGACCCGACCGCCCCGACCAAACCAATTATTGGTCAAGGTATAATCCTTGTTTTTTTCTTCCCCAAAACTGATAAACAAGTATTGTTCGTGGCGTTGAATAGGTCTTTCACCAAAAGAATGAATGAAACGCTGCTCGTAATAGTTTTTATCCTTCACCGAAAGATTAGCTTGGTCATAATAATAAAAACCCATCATTTGAACACAAGCACCGATTTCTAAACTTTTCAAGGCTTGCGAAACATTTTCGCCAATCTTGTTATATTCACCCGTGCTTAATCGCTCCATTTCAACACCTTGCACACGGTAGCCAATTCCCACTCTTCCATCAGACATTATCAATAGATTATCTTCAAAAGCAAAATAGGGAAACACTTGCTCGAAATTTCTGTGCTGGTCTATCATTGGTTTGATTTTAGAAATTTAGAATGATACTCTCTGAGTAATTTAGGTTTAGACATCTCTACTTTTTTGGGAGCAGACAAATACCAATAGATTAGGCTTTTCAAAAATGTGGCGTGCTTATTCGCTGTCATTTTTCGTAAAGCAATAAAACCAACTATCAGTAATCCCAACAAAACCATATTAACCCATGAAGGAATCAGCAAAAATGTACGCATGATACTAAGCACAATTACAAACCCAAAACTTGTAATAAGAAATAGCATCAAATCACCCATTTCTGCTCCTGCAATAAGGGTTGGTTTTTCTAATGATTTTCTGATATTCACCTCAATTACCATTAAAGCCACCTTGTCCACCCACATCTGTTTTGATTTGCTCAAAAACAAACGTAAATCCGAACCAAAGTAGAACCGCCACTATCAAATAAACCAATCGCATGATTTTATTGGGGCTATCACTGATGAATCCAATAATGACAGAAATAAGTCCGAGGACAATAGCAATCGTGAAAACAACATTTACTACAAGCTGCACCGTTTTACTAATATTTTTTAAGCCGCCAACAACGCCTTGTGCCATGACTTCATTTGGCAACACAGAAAAAATGATGCTCAGAATTAGGTAGATGCCAAACAATTGTAAGTTTTGATTGGTTACACGAAGTTTTAGTGTTTTCATAATTTTGAATTGATGTTTGTGAAATTTAAACTGATTTTGATTTTGGCAACGTCTTCCTCATTCAATACTGCGGTTGCTTGGGTGGTCTTGATTATCTCCTTGTTTGACCTTGTTAGCATTTGATGTTTAGGTGAAGTTTTTTGTTCGTCAATAACTTTAGGGATATTTTTCTCAGGATTATTAGTTTCTTTGGTTAATTCTTTGGCTTTGAAATGTTGCCATTCTACCGCTAATATTTCTTCCTTTTGTTTTATGCCTACCCATTCCAGTGTCCAATGTCTAAGTACTGTCCATAGGAATACCGCCTCTCGGAACGCCGACCGTTTGTATTTTACTGTTTTTTCAAAAATAAAAACTGACCCAAAGATGAACCCTATACCCAAAAAGAAGCATGAAAGCCCTAACAATACACCTCTCAACTCTTTGATTGGAAGTGTCGTAACATCATTCATCCAAAAATAAATAGCCCAGTTTCCAAACCATGCTATAAGAAAAATGCCTATTGAAAAAAGTCCTAACCCTTTGGCTAATAGTATTATTTCTTTACGCTCCCATTCGACCATTTTTAAATGAAATAAGAATACTTTGGGTACAAACGTAAATATTTATATTTTCATAAACAAATATTTTTTATATTTAATGAAAATATATAATAGTATTTTTACAACATTTGTGTTTTCATTTACAAACATTATCTATTCTTATGGAAAATAATTCGGGCAACGGTTTGCTAGGTAGATTTAGGCAGGAAATTAACATTGCATCTTATGCAGTATCGAAAGGTTGGCAAATCAACCAAAGTAAAAGTGATAAAAACTGCACAGTCGTTCAACGTTTAGAAGACGACAGAAGTGTTGAAACAATTTTGGTTCGTAAAGACAACCAAAAAGGTTATCGCTACATCACAGATGGCGACCCATCAGACAGAGGAACAATTGTCGATTTTTTGGTAAAGAAAGAAAACTTTTCTATTGTTGAAAAAGAAGATTGGGCAAAAATATTTGCTCATTTGAACAACTATATGGGTAATGCTACCCATGTACAACTGCCCCCCTCACCACCCAAACCTGATAAGGATTTACAAAAACAGGTAGATTCTTTTCACCTAAACATGAATCCATTGACTGACACCCGATATTTGGAAAGTCGTGGATTGACTGAAAATTCTTTTCATTCTCCCGAATTTCAAGGTCAAATATTCAATAGCAGAGTTTATGGTTGGAAAAATATAAGCTTCCCATTACGAACCGATGAAGCCTTTGTGTGTGCTATTAATCGAAGTGATGAACAAAATGGTTATCGAAAAGAACAGTGGAATAGGTTAACGAATGAACGGGACGGTGCAATGCACATTTCTAATTTGGGTATTTTTGATTCAAAAAAGATTGATAAACTCATCATTGCAGAAAGTCCAATAGATACACTTTCTTATCTTGAATTACACCACAAAGCTATTCGAGAAAAACAAGAAGGCAACATTTATATTGCCACCGCAGGTACACCAGCCAATGCGGCTTATGCTACCCTTCAAAAAGTAATTAACCAAACCCAGCCCGAAAAAATAATCCTTGCTTTTGATAATGACAATGGTGGGTATCGGCATAGTTTGAATATCATTGGTCAGATTTCTCACCCAAACGCACCAACCTCTGAGCTTATCAAAGGTGATTTTTCATGTATTCACAAAAAAGAGGTCGTTTTGAGACTTCAAATGCCAATTATCAATGCTGAGGATAAATTAACTCAACAAAAACAGGTAGAAGATAAACTGATAAAACCCTTAGAAAGTAAAATTTATCAAGGAAGTGAAGATACCATTAAGTACAGTATTTTATCTGATTCAGCCCATCATCAACAGATAGAAATTAGGTTTCCTTACCACAAAAATTATCTTATCGAAGCCGAAAAAGGTTTGGTGGCCATGAAAGGCTTAGAAGATACCATCTCCTTAGAACATCCAAAACAAAAAGATTATAACTTAGAAATATGCAGAAATAAACCTTTTGTAGTAAGCCAAGAAACACTTACCAAAGAATCTAAGATTATTGAACTGGCTATGAATCGCTTCGCTCGACCTATCGAGGCGTTAGCGTATGCCCAAAGTTTGGATACAAAAGATAGTAAAGCAGCCAATATTTATCTGGAGAAATATACAGCCTATCAAGAATATGAAGCTCCCGAATTGGTAGCGACGATTAAAAATAAGGATATTGAATTTAGGAATGAAACCTTCAAGAAAGATATTGCCGCCAGTCAAAAACAATTCCAAGAACAACAAGCCTTAGAAAAACAGAAGTTAATAGCCATTTCGATTACTGATACTATATTCAAACAAAACGAACTGGTTTTGCTATCAACGCACCACAGAGAAGATAATTCGTTGGAATGTAGATTCCAAACGGTTAGTAAAACACCATTACAAGCAATGGTTAGTAATGATACCGTATTCATGGAGAAGATTAATGCTGCTTCCACAGATAAATGTTCTGTTGTTTTTAAACAAGATAGCATAACACTTCTTTCAGTTCCAGTTTTGCATGAAAGTCTATTGTTGGGAGAGAAATTTGTAAAACGTAATGAGCAAAACATTGAGAAAATGGATAACACAAGTAAAGTGGAATTGTTGAAAAAAGATTTGAACTTGAAAGAAATTACCATAACTGATACACAAGGCGAAATACTTGCCATTGCTGATTATTCAGTCAAAGTACAAAAAGATGGTGAAATATCGGTACATAAAATTGAAAAATTTGACCTTGAAAAAATTAATCAAGATGGATTAGATAGCTTGGTTATCCGAGAAGAATTAGATAAATCTACCGATGAAAAAGACAATGGATATAATCAAAAACAAGAACCAGAAACGATAGAAATAAGTCTGTAAAACAAAATGTATTGTG
>NZ_JBELAU010000022.1:0-49526 GCF_040253585.1 Emticicia sp. W12TSBA100-4 | reverse complement strand
GCACAGCAGGAAGTTATACAGCGACATGTATCAACAGTTGTGGTGAAAGTGGAGTGAGCAATGTAGTGGTTATCACGACAGGCAGTAGCCCAGCAGCTCCAGTAATCAGCAGCAATAAAAACAGCTTGTGTAATGCAGAAACGGCGACGTTGACAGCGACAGGTTGTACAGGTGCAATTGTTTGGAGCAATGCTGTAACAGGAACAAGTATTTCAGTAAATATCGCAGGTACATATACAGCTAAATGTACAGGTGTTGGCTGTGGTGAGAGTGGGGCATCGAATCAAATTGTTATTACAACAGGTTCAGCTCCAGTATCGCCAATTATCAGTGCGAATAAAGTAGAACTTTGTGGAACAGAAACAGCTACATTAACGGCATCTGGCTGTAACGGAACTGTTAAGTGGAGTAACGGAGTAACTACCAGCACAATTACGGTAAGCACAGCAGGAACATATACAGCAACTTGTAGTAATGTTTGTGGCGAAAGTGGAAACAGCAATGTTCTTATAATCAAGAAAACAGCTTTACCAGTAGCACCAGCTGTATCAGCAAACACTACAAGTGTTTGTGGAACAGAAAAAGCAAGCTTAGTAGCAAATGGATGTATCGGTCTTGTAACTTGGAGTACAGGTGCAACAGGCTCAACACTCGCTGTGAATGCATCAGGAACATACACCGCTATTTGTTCTAACATCTGTGGTGAAAGTTCACCAAGTCAAGGCGTAGTGATTCGTCAAGGAAACTCTCCTGCAGCACCAATCATTTCTTCTGATAAGATGAGTGTTTGTGGAACAGAAAAAGCAAACTTGATGGCAATGGGATGTACAGGAACAATTACTTGGAGTACAGGTGCAACTGGAACAACAATTCAAGTGAGTTCAGGTACTTATTCAGCAACTTGCGTAAATGGTTGTGGTACAAGTGGAGTTTCTAATATCGTAAATATCTCGAATGGTGGAACACCAACAGCACCGAAAGTAACTGCCGATAAAACAAATCTTTGTGGAACAGATACTGCAATTTTAACAGCAACTGGTTGCTCTGGAATTGTAACTTGGAACTCAGGAACAACAGGCAGTACTACATTATCTGTGTCAACTGCGGGAACGTATTCTGCAATATGTAAAAATGATTGTGGAACAAGTCTTGCTTCTGATAAAATAATAATTACTACTGGTGGAAGTCCATCTGCACCGAATGTGATAACAAACAAAACAGAAATTTGTACAACGGATTCAGCAGTATTAACAGCAACGGGTTGTTCGGGAACTGTAACTTGGAGTACAGGAGTAACAGGAAGTAGCTTGACAGTTTCAACAATAGGAACTTACACAGCAGTTTGTACAAATACTTGTGGAACAAGTGCCGCTTCTACATCAATCGTGATTAAAGCAAAAGCTGAATGTGGATGTACAGTACCAACAGCACCAACGGTAGTAACTAATAAAACAAGCTTGTGTGGAACTGAAGCTGCTACTCTTACGGCATCTAACTGTACCGCAACCGTAACATGGAGTACAGGTGCAACAGGAAGTGCATTATCTGTAACAACCGTAGGAACTTATACAGCAACTTGTAAAAATGAATGCGGTACAAGTCCAGTGTCAAATGCAATAGTGATTACAACAGGTGCTAAGCCAACTGCACCAATTTTGACTGCTGATAGAACAAGTCTTTGTGGAACAGAAACCGCTTTATTAACAGCAACAGCATGTTCTGGCACAATTACTTGGAGCACAGGAGCAACAAGTACGACACTATCGGTATCAACAGCAGGAACTTATACAGCAACTTGTAATAATGTCTGTGGAACAAGCGATAATGCGGCCGTAATTACGATAACAAGTGGTGGAAAACCATCTGCACCAATTATCACTACTAACAGAACAATCTGTTGTGATGCAAACTCTGCGACACTGACAAGTTCAATTTGTAGTGGCACAATCACTTGGAATACAGGTGCAACAGGCAGTGTTTTAATCGTGAATGAAACAGGAACTTATACTGCAATCTGTACAAATGCTTGTGGTACGAGTGATGCTTCAAAATCTATCACCATAACAAAAGTAAATCAGCCATTACCACCGGTAATTGCAACTGATAAAACTAATGTGTGTGGTAGCGAAACCGCAAAATTAACAGCCACTGGTTGTTCGGGCAATATCAAATGGAGTAACGGAGCAACTACTCAGACAATAACAGTGAGTACTGCTGGCACTTATACCGCAACTTGTAGTGATGATTGCAGTGAAAGTAAACCATCAAATGCAATCACTATTACTGCCAATTGTGGAACGGGATGTACAGTGACTGCTCCAGTAATTGCTGCATCGAAAACGACTATTTGTAAACCAGAGAATATCACTTTGACTGCAACAGGTTGTTCAACAGGAACAATAGTCTGGTCAACTGGTCAGACAGGAAGCTCGATAACGGTAAAACCAACAGCAACATCAACTTACACCGCCGTTTGTAATGTATCAAGCACTTGCTCAAGTCCATTATCAAATGCAGTTCAAGTGAAAGTCGGAACAGTCTCAACACCAACCCTTGCTTGTAGCACCGACTTAGTATGTAGTGGTGAATCTGCAACAATCAAAGCTTATGGATGCGAAGGAACGATAGTGTGGTCAAATGGTTCGACAGGTGAGTCAATCATCATAATTCCAGATGGCACAACTAAATACTCAGCAATTTGTAAGGTTGGAGAGTGTGAAAGCCCAAGTTCAGAGCATATTGGTATTGCAGTGGGTAGTCCTAACAAACCATTTGTCTCTTGTAAAAACAATGTAATTTGTTATGGTGGAACAGCTACCCTCACAGCTTCAGGTTGTACAGGAATCGTAGTTTGGTCTAATGGTTCAACAGGTGGTGTACTTACTGTTTCTCCAATCGTAGAGAAAACTACATACACCGCAATCTGTAAATCAATTGGTGGTAAATGTGTAAGTGATAGCTCAAATGCAGTCGTAATAACAGTTGGTAAGAAAGTAGAAGCACCGAAAGTGATTGCTGAAATCAAGAATGTATGTCCATTCAATACAGCAGACCTCAACACGGCAATTCTAAGCGAGCCAACCACAGTAGGAGGACAATTTGAATTCCATACCACAAGTTCACCAAACTCTCCTTTGGTAACAAACCCAGGAGTGGTAACAGCAGGTACATACTATGTATTTGAGCGTAGTGCAGTAGGTTGCTATGGCGATGGTGTAGCGGTGAAAGTAACCCTCACAACTTGTGAAGGTGGCGGTATAGACCCAAGTATCCCAGTAGTAGATATTGCAGTGAAGAAAGTAGCCTCTGCTTCGATTGTTCCAGTAAATGAAATCGTTACTTATAAAGTGACTGTTAAGAACAACGGACAGGTAAAAGCAACGGGCATAGAAGTACG
Organism: Emticicia sp. W12TSBA100-4; assembly: GCF_040253585.1. Taxonomy (NCBI): domain Bacteria; kingdom Pseudomonadati; phylum Bacteroidota; class Cytophagia; order Cytophagales; family Leadbetterellaceae; genus Emticicia; species Emticicia sp. W12TSBA100-4. The sequence continues at coordinate 46,129 of NZ_JBELAU010000022.1, read as the reverse complement.
TGACATCTTGCCAAGTGGACTAACGTTTGAAAGTGTAACCAGCAATGCAACATTTGCCAACGGAATCGTAACTCTCAAACTTGATTCATTAGTAAGAGGTGATAGTACAGTATTTACTTACAACACGAAAGTAACAGCGGCAGGTAAAATTGTAAACAAAGCAGAGTTATCGAAGATAAAAGAAACAGATAATGTTTTATCTAATAATTTAAGCGAAGCAATAATCAACGACCCAGCATCTGGACAACTAATAGGTTTGAGTAAAGTATGTGACCCAGCAGTATTGGTAAGCGACATGATTTACAACGTACCGTTCGTAATTTATGTAACCAACCTCGGTGGAACTGATGTAAGTAAACTACAAGTGAAAGACGACCTTGACCGTGCATTTGGTAGTGGTGCTAAGATTCTGAACGATACAATCAAAATTGTAGCAGACTCAGGCTTGGTAGTAAATCCAAAATACACAGGTCGTGGATTGAATACCAATATGTTGATTGACTCGTTGAGCAGCATCAAGAAAGGTCAGAAACTCGCAATGAGATTTACAGTAAAAGTTGACTTGAAAAATGCAACAATCACTGACTTCTTTAACGTTGCCGAAGTGACTGCCAACGGTAAGACTGACATATCAACTGACGGTGCAAACTCTGACCCTGATGGCGATGGCGACCCAACTAACAACGATGACCCAACACCAATTCAGTTTAAGTTAGATATTTCGCCAGACCGCCCAGCAATTGGTATCGCATTATCAGTAGCCGACTCAGCTAAGATTGATGCAACTTGTTACAGCGTAACTTATTTAGCCCTTGTGAAAAACTTCGGCAATGCTAAGTTGACAAACGTACAAGTAGCTGATAGCTTGAGCAAAACATTCGCCGATAGCGTTACTTACAAAGTATTAGGTTCGACCGTTAGAAGCAATAGTACATTGAAGTTGAATCCAAGCTTCGATGGTAAAGATGATGTAAACCTCTTAATCGCTGACTCAACCAGCAAATTGGAAGTTGGTCAATTAGATTCATTATTCTTTACTGTGAAAGTATTCCACAACGGAATCACTGGACCATTCAACAACAACGCTTATGCTAAGGCAATCGGTAATGGTAAAGTCGTAACTGACATCTCGAATGCAGGTACTGAAATTAAGATTAACGAATCAACGCCTACAAGATTAGTATTGCCAATTGGTGATGGTGAACTCGTCATCCCAGAAGCGTTCTCGCCAAACGGTGATGGCAAAAACGATACCTTTATCATTGAATTACCAGCGGGTGCTAAGATGATAGCGTGTGACATCTACAACAGATGGGGTCACGTAGTCTTCAAAGACAAAGATGGTATCTTGTCAAGTAAAGGATGGGATGGTAAATCAAACCAAGGTGTAAGATTCGGAACCGAAGGTGTGCCAGATGGTACTTACTATTTCGCACTCGATTACGAACTTGATGGACAAAGAGTTCATAAAGTGAGTTACCTAACTCTTGCGAGATAAGAATCTAAATCATATTTAACTACTAAGTGCCACTTCTCAAAACGTTTAAAAAACGTAATGAAAGTGGCACTTTTTTTAAGTAATATTACTTATTGAAACAGACCCCAATAGTACACTATTCGTTTCATGGATAAATAAGTACTATAATTTTTCATTCAGTTTAAAGTATTGATTATAAGTTAAATATCATATTTATGAATCATAAATCGTCAGTTATAAACTTTATAAAATGCCTAAAGGCATGATTTTTGTCAATCGTTCGTTATTTAAACAAGAAGCACCATTTTTTTGCGATGTCATTAAGGAGACTCATATTTATAATATATCTCACAACTACGACTTTTGCATTATTTGCCCAAAATACATCGAAGGTTTTTCAAAAAGCCAATACACAATTCGAGACACTGGGCTATGCAAAAGCGATAGAGCTATATGAGACTGCCCTGAAGAAACCAAAAGGTGCTACTGAAGAAGAAATCGTAAAAGCTAAACTTAATTTGGCTCTTTCCTATAAACTCGTAAAAGACTATACTAACTCTGAGCGTATTTATCGTGAAACTCTTAGTGCAAATCCAATCCTGAAAGGCGATGATATTAAAGCGTATCGCCATTTTGCACAGGTGCTAACGAGCAACGGAAAATTTCCCGAAGCCAATCAATATTGGCAAAAATTCAACGAATTACAAGAGCAAGATAAGCGTGGTGTAGAATTTATCAAGCTTAACAGTAATCGAGAAGCCTTGGAACGAAACGCAGGAAGTTATAGAATCGAATACGTAGGAATCAATTCGAGTAGTGCTGATTTTAGTCCTGTTTATTATAAAAAAGGCTTAGTATTCGTTTCGGGGAGAAGTGCTAATTCGGGAATCCGTAGAGTTTTTAATTGGGATGCCTCTTCGTTTCTCGACTTATTTTATCTCGAAGACCTAAAAGCAATCGGCAACGAAAGTAGTGGTGCATCGGCCATTGGTTCGAGTACGCAAACGCCCATTCAAAAGACCGCCCCACCATCAAAAAAACTCGGTACTGATTATTATACTCCGCCTACTCCCAACGATGCAAAAACTGTTGGCCGAAAAGGTAATGAATATATCACAGGAAGTAAAGATTTAGATTACGAAGAAAATCCAACGATTCCGACCGAAAAGTTTAGCAAAAATCTAAATTCAAAGTATCATGAAGGGCCTTGTGCATTTTTTCATGATGGCTCAAAAATCATTTTTACCCGAAATAGCCAAATCGGCGGGGGAGGGATTTTCGGGCAGAAAAAAAACGCAACTATTAATCGGTTAAAACTTTATTCAGCTGAATTTGAGGACAATGATTGGCGAAAAATCAAAGAAATTCCGTTCAATAGTAATGATTATTCGTGCGGACACCCAACCCTAACGATTGATGATAAAATCATGTATTTTGTGTCAGATATGCCTGGTGGTTATGGAGGCACTGATATTTGGATGACACGATACAATAACGGAGAATGGACAAAACCACAGAATTTGGGTGGAGCGGTCAATACTCGTGGAAATGAAATGTTTCCGTTTATTGACGAACGAGGAAACCTCTATTTCTCCTCAGATTTTCACCCAGGGCTGGGCGATTTAGATATTTTCTTTATTCCGATGAATACCGCAACGGGTATGCCGAGTGGTAAAGTGCGTAATATAGGAGCTCCGCTCAACTCCAATAAAGACGATTTCGGAATCATTACCGACAGCGAACGTCAAACTGGTTTTCTGAGTAGCAACCGCAAACGTGGCGGTGTGGATGATGATATTTATAAATTTACTCGCCTCGGTACGCTTTACGGTTGTCGAGAATTAGTAGTAAATATCTATGATAATGAAACCAAAAAACCTTTCGACCGAATCAGGTTTGAATACGAAATCAAAGGAAACGCCACGAGCCGAGAAAGTGCTATTACGAGTAGTCTCGGTACAATAAAACTCTGTCTTGAAGCCGATAATGATTTTAATTTCATTGTAAAACAAAATGGATTTCAAGCCGAAACCGTTAGTTTTTCAAACAAAGACGCTTCAGATTACGAATCTTCAAAATTGGATATTTATCTGAGAAAAGAAATAGTAGTTGTAGATAAGAACAAAAAAAATAAACCTGCTGAAATCAAAGCTCAAACCGAAAATGATATTTTGGTAGCACGCCGAAACGGAAATCCAGTTTCGACAATTTTCAGAGGTATCGTAACGGCAGGAAAAGACAGTACGCCCATTGCTGGCGTGAAAATCAAGTTTATCAACCAATGCACTGGCATTGCCCAAGAAATGATAACTGGCTCAGATGGTTCGTATGAGTTTAAACGTGAACTAAATTGTGATTATATCTTAGAGTCTTTTAAAGAAAATTTTGGTAAATCATCAGAATTAGTAGCAAAAGTTGGAGAAAAACGCAGTATTATTAATATTTTTCGTAAGAAAACTCCCGCACCAAGCGTAGGCTCGTTATTCGATACAAAGCTCTATAAAGTGGGTGACGTAGTGAAATTGGATAATATTTACTACGACTCCGAAAGTTATAAAATACGGAAAGATGCTGCCCGAGAACTCGAAAAACTCGTACGAACGATGCAGAAAAACCCTAATATGATTATCGAGATTCGTTCGCACACCGATACCCGTGGCAATGCTCTCGATAACCTAAGTTTATCGCAGCGAAGAGCCAACGAAGTAGTAGATTTCTTAGTTGATAAAGGCGTAGCTCGTGCCAGAATGCGAGGCGTAGGAAAAGGAGAGTCCGAACCTGTAAATAGTTGTGGTGATGGCGTACAATGCACCGAAGCCGAGCACCAACGCAACCGCCGAACCGAATTTAAAATTCTTTCGATTGAGAGAAAGTAATAGTTATTAATAAAGATTTTAACGTCGGCATCGCTTCAAGCGATGCCGACGTTTTTTATTTTATAATTTTCTTGGAAATTTAAAATAATATTTAGATATTTATCTAAATAATTAACAAGTATTCAACTTAAACTTTTACAACAATGGCCGAACTCACCACCAACACCCGCCAACCACGAGTAGATATGACCCCAATGGTAGATTTGGGTTTTCTGCTCATTACGTTTTTTGTATTTACCACAACTTTTTCATCAAATTTTATGATGAAATTGAATATGCCTGATAACTCTAATGACCCACGTCCACCGATTAAATACCAAAATACGCTAACGCTCATTTTGGGTAAAGACAATCGAATTTTTTATCACCAAAAAGGTCCCAAAGATTTGAATACGAGTCTTTTATCCGAAACAGCTTATGGCACAACATTAAGCAAACTAATTCTTGAAAAACGAAATAGTGCTATCGAAAAAGACAATTTTACGGTAATCATTCGCCCAACTGATGAATCTGTTTACAAAAACACAGTTGATGTACTGGACGAAATGAAAATAACCAACCAACCGCTTTATGTACTGACTGATATTTCTCCGAGAGAAGTGGAGGTGTATCAGAGTAAGGTGAAGTTATGAAATAATTGAGCCGCTTGAAAAACCTCAAGCGGCTCGAAAAATACTTAATTATTGCTTCTCGCTTTTACATTAATTTGCAAAGGACTATTTACATTGCCAATGCCATTGATTGAAAAATCAGTAATAAAAGGAATATTGGTTAAACCCGATGGCACAAAAGGAGTAGTACCCGAAAATGCTCCAATAGGTGTGCTACTTGGCCCAACCGTAAGTGCAGGTGAAGTAGGTGAAAGTTCTAAATTACTTTCAAGAAAAGGATTTACTGACCAAGGGTTGGTTACTTTAAAAACTGTACTTGAGCTAACCGAGTTTACATTGCCATTATTAGCTGGTAAGCCTGCATGTCTGGTGCATAAGTTATTGGATAAAGTTGTTCCTTGACAAGTTGTTCCCAAGGTGGCAAAAAAACTACCTGGGTCTCGGGCATCAAAAATATTTGCAGTGATGCTACTTCCATCTACATCATTAAATATATATTGTGTTGATTGATTAGCATAAAAAGTATTTCTGGTTATAGTAGCTGACACAAGACCACCAATCGTATTATTAATAATATTATTGGTAATAATACTATTATTTGTTGTTGCTCCAGCCCCAGAATCATTTCCTAAACCACTTATATAAGTTGCAAAGTTATTACGGATTATTGTATTGTTTGCAACCGTTGTTACACCTTCAATAGTTTGTTTTCCTAAGTAGATAGTATGTATCTTACATCGCTCGATAATACAATTAGCATCACTAATAGTAATTGTACTTGTTATGTTTAAACCAGTTATTCTACTTCCAGCACTGCCTTGATTCATATTAATATTCTGAATAGAAACTGTTCGTTTATCAAAACTTGAGCCCGTGACCAATGTTGGGTCATAACCTGTTCCAATAAGTGTAATTCGACGATTAATAGTTAAGCTACCGTAGTCTGTATTATCAGTATTAACAGGTTCAAGATAAATAATATCGCCAGCTACCGAGGCATCGTGGGCGGCTTGGGCAGTTGTGTAAATGTTTACACCAGTAACACCGGGTGTTGCATTTACTCTACGAATTGTCTGAGCCTGTGCAAAAAATGACAAACTCACGAAAAGAAAAATGTAATGGATGGTTTTCATAAAGTATTGATTTTAAATGGTTTGATTAATTGTTTTTATTCGCATCCGCCTTTTTGGGCGATAAAGATTGTTCCTCTGCCAGCTTCAAAGCCAGGGGCTAAAAGAATGTATCTTCCTGCTTCGTAAGTGGCCATTGTTGCATTGTTCAAGATTTTGTTTGATGCCGTTATACTCCCTGTCGTTGCGTTACTTTTAATAGCCGTAGTACCGCTGACAAAATCGTTTCCACTAATCGGCAAAACAACATCTTGCGGACAAGGCGGCGGACAGTTGGCCGATACAACGAGTGGAATTTCGGGGTAAGCATCAAGTGTCGGGCTGGTAGAAATAAGTCTGATTTTATACGAACCTAAAGCCGTACCAGCGGGTATCGTTGCGGTAATGTTTCCCGAAGTACTGGATGATAAACTTCCCAAACGACCGACCAATTGCCCGCTTTCGGTATAAAGGTCAGCATGGAAAATATTACCAGCATTAAAATTGCCATAAACCTGCACAGGAATCGCAAAAGTTTGAGCTAAACACCAAGTTGGCGGCACCGAACCAAAAGCCAACGCTTGGTTGCTAACTATAAAAGTATAACTATTCACTTGACTCCAACGACCGTTCATGTCTTTCGCCCGAATGTGCATATAATGTTGCCCCAAAGCTAATCCGCTCAGACTTACAGTTGCATTCAGGGTTGTGTTTGTTGTTGAAGAAATCGGTATCGAAGTGGCCAGCCCAAACCCAGGGTCGGTATCTATAAAATATTCCACTTGTGCCAAGTTTGGTACAGGAATAGCAGGCGGAACTGACCCCGAAACTCTTAAAAATGGATGGTTTGAAACCATAGTCCAACGTCCGTTTTCGTCTTTAGCTCTCACAAAAAACGTATGCAAACCTTCCGCAACATTTGCCATCGAGACAGGAATTGTGAGTGAATTGATAGTTTCTGCTGCACTTATCGTTACCTGCGTAGCCAGCCCGTAGCCAGGGTCAGTATCTAAAAAATATTCGATTTGTACAACTTTCGGTACAACAGGCTGAACTTGCGGCAGTAGCGTTACCCTCAAAAAAGGATGAGATTCTACCTGTGACCAACGCCCATTAGAATCTTTTGCCCGAATATGCAGTTTATGAAGCCCATCGCTCAGATTGGTCATCGGTACTTGAAAACCCAAGTCGGTGATGGTAGCAGCTTCGGTGATTGGTACGGTAGTAGCCAATCCAAAGCCAGGGTCGGTATCAACGTAATATTCTACTCTCGTAATGGTTTGAGCATGAAGCGAGTAGCTGATACAACCAATACAGAGTAGAAGTAGTCGAATATATTTCATGATAAAATGAGAGTTTGACTACTCCCAAGCAGAGATTTACTCGGAAGTAGTTAGATTTGACCAATAAAAATTAGTTGTTTCCTCTGACAGAAATCGTTACGTTCATCGGTGTTGATGGCGTATAAATACTGTTAGAAATTTGAGAAGAATAAGAAGTTATCTGGGGAATAGCTGGCAAACCCGATAAACGAAAGGGGTCAGCAGTACCAAATGGGCCTGCATCAACACCACCCAAACCTGCTCCTTTGGCTGGAGAACTATTGCTCAAAATATGGTGTCTTGGGATGCTTGGTACACCCCCATTTGCGTAGCCAAAAAGAGCTATGTCTAAAGGACCGTTGACATTGTTACTGCCTACATCGCAAGGTTTATCAATACAAACATTATTTGAACCTACTTTATTCGGGCAGCGAGGAGTGTAATAAAGGTTATCGCCATAAGAATTTGTAAAATGCAGAATATTAGAGTGCAATTGAATATTAGTCATATAACTTAAGCCCGAAAAAAGATAGTTATTGCGAATAAAGATATTAGAAATGGCACTTTCATTCTCATATTGACCACTTATCACTCCACGAATAATATTATTTGCGATAGTTATATTATTCAATGTTGTTATACCTGAATTATTTTTAAGGCTAAGACCAAATATATTCGAGTGTGATATGATAGAACTTGAAGGGTCTTGATTTACAGAAATCTTTAATAATTCAAGAAAGTAAAAATCACATCTTCTAAGAATAACTCTGGTTCTTGCATACATGTATTCAATTTTTAAACCTTCAATAATAGTTCCATCCCCGAAGTTAAGATTTACATTACCCACAATAGAAGTACCTGTATTATAAGGTGCGTTTGCTCCCAACAAATCTTTGTTTTCATCAATGCCATACCCATTTCCAATGATGTGAAGCCTTTTGCTACTTGTGAGGTCGCCATAACTTGCTCCTTGATATGAACTTTGAACATAAATAATATCACCCTCAGTAGCAGCATCGTGGGCGGCTTGCAAAGTGCTATACATATTTAGACCTAACGGAATATTCGGGTCGTTGGTTACTCTACGAATCGTCTGAGCTTGTGCGAAAAATGATAAACTCACGAAAAGAAAAATGTAATGAATGGTTTTCATAAAGTATTGATTTTAAATGGTTTGATTAATTGTTTTATTGACATCCACCTTTTTGAGCGGTAAATACTGTGCCGTTGTTTGCCACGAAACCAGGGTTGAGTGTTACGCTTTTTCCTGCTAAATAAGTTACTCGTGCTGTGCCTGTTATTTTGTTGGTAGCAACCACAATACCAGTTTGGGCATTGGTTTCTTTAATCAAAACCCCACTCGAATAGTCGTCGGCGGTGCTGACCAGCGTAAGCGAAGTAGCACAAGGCGGCGGGCAAACATCAAGAACACTAAACTCAACGCTTGGGTTGTCGGTGATGGTAGGTGAAGAAGAAACCACTCGAATACGGTAACCAGTACCAAGAGTAGTTGATGGCGGAATATTGGCCACAATACTACCCGAACTCACCGAAGCCAAAGTACCGAGCGTAGTGGGCGAAGCAAAACTCCCCGAAGCATCGGAAAGTTGAGCCGTGAAAACATTGTCAGAGCCGTACGTGCCAAACGCCTGAAATGCCACATTGAATGGAGCAGTTTTGCACCAAGCCGAAGGGGTTTGGCTCGTTACTAAACCAAAAGTGCTGGCAACCGTAAAGGGCTTAGTGCCGACCATACTCCATTGATTATTAGTATCTTTGACCCTAATATAAATGTTATGATTGCCCAGCGGTAAGTTGCCCAAAGCAGCAGTAAACGGAATTACGACTGGCGTTCCTACCGTAAAATTGACAGCCGTAGCCGCCCCGTAACCAGGGTCGGTATCAATAAAATACTCCATCGCTACTAAGTTTGGTAGGGTTCGTGTAGCTAAACTTTCCTTCAAAAATGGGCGAGTAATGACTGAACTCCACTGATTATTGGCATCTTTCACCCGAACTGTTAGGTAATGAAACCCTTCGGAGATATTATTCGGCAACGGAATAGAAAAACTATTATCGGTAGTAAGAGCCGCCGTGACAGGTACGGCCGTAGCCGCCCCATAACCAGGGTCAGCATCAATAAAGTATTCTATGGCTGTAATTGTTGAGGTGGGTCGAGGAGTCAAACTTTCCTTCAAAAACGGACGAGTAATGACTGAACTCCACCGATTATTGGCATCTTTTACTCGAACGGTTAGGTAATGAAATCCTTCTGAAATATTACTTGGTAGCGGAATTGAGAAACTATTATCGGTAGTGAGAGCCGCCGTAATGGGTACGGCCGTAGCCGCCCCATAACCAGGGTCGGCATCAATGAAATATTCTATGGCGGTTACGGTTGAGGTCGTACGGGGCGTAAGATTTTCTTTCAAAAACGGACGAGTAAGTACTGCACTCCATTGATTATTGGCATTTTTGACTCGAACTGTTATATAGTGAAAACCGTCGGAAATATTACTCGGTAATGACACCGAAAAATTGACATCAAGCGTAGTGCCAGCCGTAAACGGAATATCAACGCCCGCCCCATAACCAGGGTCAGCATCAACGAAATATTCAACTTTGGTAAGTTGCTGTTGAGCTTGTAATTGACTACAAAAAAGTAGTAAAAAGTAAACAAAGTATTGTTTTTTCATGAGAGTAGATGCTTATTTGCTCGTTTGTTGGTTTGTTTGTTGATTTTTTATGCTTTCGAATGTTGTAAGTTTCTGCTCAAAACCTTCCAGCATTTTCTTTAAAGCATTAATTTGAGCTTGTTGTTCCTTTACTGCATTGACCAAAGGCATCACGAAATCAGAATAGGCCAAAGAATAATATCCATCGGCCGATTTTTTCAAACCACTAAATGGTAGATTTAAGTCTTTCATTACTTGTTCAATGTCTTGAGCAATGAAGCCATCGTAGCGAATTTTGTTTTTATCATCAATGTAATTGTAAGAAGCAGTTTGAAGGCGATTGATAAAATCGAGACCGAGTTTAGTACTATAAATGATGTTTTCTTTGAGGCGTCTATCTGAAGGATTACTCCATGCTACTTGTCCTTCAATGACTGTCACAGAAGTGCTACCGATACGTACTTTATTGCTGGCATTTACTTTGGCATCGAAGCCTATGGCTGTTGCATTTGATAAGCCCGTTAGGGTCACATCAGCACCACTACCAATGCCTGTATTATTGTTGCCGGTTGTATTCGTATTCAGTGCATTTAATCCAACACCAGTGTTACTGCTACCAGTGGTGTTATTTTCAAGCGAAAAACTACCTACAGCGGCATTATTTGTACCTATTGTATTATTTTTGAGGCTTAATAGTCCATTGGCTGTATTTTGAGAACCAGTTGTATTTGTAGAAAGGGAAAAATGGCCAGTTGCAGTATTATAACTACCAGTTGTGTTATTTAAAAGTGCTTGATTCCCATTAGCTGTATTAAAGCTACCTGTCATATTATTGTTAAGTGCCCGACTTCCAACGGCAGTATTATTATTACCAGTTGAATTTGTACCAAGTGTAGAGAAACCAATCGCCGTATTCTCATTCCCGATGTTATTTACGGCTAAAGAAGAACTGCCTACTGAAGTATTCCAATAACCCGTTGTATTTGAAGATAAAGCTCGATTACCGACCGCACTGTTTGAAAATCCTGTTGTGTTTGACTGCATTGCCCACATACCAATAGCCACATTAGTTCGCCCAGTTGTGTTTTGAGCAAGCGTATTTCCGCCCACTGCTGTATTCTGAAATCCATTTGTATTAGAGCGTAAAGCATTTGTTCCAATACCAATATTAAGCTCTCCGCTACTATTGAAAAATAGGCTTGAATCTCCAATACTGATATTTCCATAGCCAGTAGTATTTGTGTAAAGACTATTTCTTCCGATGCCTATATTACTATACCCTGTTGTAATTGATTTAAGGTTATTAGTACCTAAACTAATATTAGTAGTAGAGCCATTACCGCTGGTTTTACCTTGAATACCTCGTGGACTTATAATTACCGAGCCGTCGCTGGTATCTTGGGTATTAATTTGAGCATGGCCTAAGAAGGTAATACTTGAAAATATTGAGATTAATATTCTTTTCATGAGTTCGTTTTGGTAAAATCTTTAATTACATCCTTCAATTTTAGTCGAAAAAACACTTCCATTGGTTGCCTGAAATGTAGGTAGAAGCGTCACGCTTTGAGTGGCTGAATAAGTGCTGTTAGTGCCTGCTGCCACACTTTGGGTAGAGGTAATTGTGCTTGCACGCTGCACAGAGGTAGTGGCTGTACCTGATAAAACCGAATTCAGATTGCTCACCGCAACTGCATTCGATACACAAACGGTATTACTATATCTCAAGATATTTCTTTCACTGGCAAAGTCTCGCCCAATTATCCAGCCACTGCTGCCACTCGGGTGCATGAAGATTCTATTGCCGATATATTGGCTTGGTTGGGTAAAAGATACTGATTCCTTAAAGAAGGTATTACCTCCATTTTTGGTTGTAATAATATCTGAACCGAGAATATTTGATGATAACATCCATCCCCGATTGCTATCAATAAATTGTAAAGAGTTAATACTTCTATTGGCATAAGTTGTGGTTTGTAGAGCCGAATACGACAGCCAGTTTGTTCCTCCATTGCTGGTTTTTGATACATCAGGGAGTGTAAGGTTTGGGTTAGAGCTACGCCCGCCTGTCCAACCCGTATCATTATTAAGGAAAGAAAGTTTTCGGATAACACCTGCACTTGTAGTCGTTGAAGTTGCCCAGTTTGTGCCGCCATCAATGCTTTTACGTACAAAACTCGTACTATTGGTCGAACTGCTACCTGCTACATAACCCGAATTACTATCAGTAAACTGAATATCAGTGTAGGTATCATTTGTTGAAGCTCCAGTATCAATACTGATTCTACTCCAAGTTGCTCCGCCATCAACTGTTTTAAGTACTACGTATTGACTACCAACAGCCCAACCTGTGGTTTCATTCAAAAAAAATACATCAAGTAAATGATTGCTGACACCGCTTGATACGGCCTGCCACATTGTGCCACCATTTGTGGTACGAATGATTACACCATTAGCCCCCACGGCAATACCATTATTAGTGTTAGTAAAATGAATGGAATTTAAAGTTGTCGTGGTTCCGCTTGTTTGTTGCATCCAATTATCCCCACCCAGAGTTGTTTTAAAAATTTGTCCCCCACTTCCAAGTACCCAGCCTGTGGTGGAGTTAATAAAAAAAACATCAATGAGTTGTTGAGTATTAGGAGATGTCAAAGTGGGAGATGCTAAAGTTGGTATCCAATAACCGTTTTCCGTAGTAGTTGTTACATGGTAAATACCCGCTTCGGTAGGCGTATAAGTAGCACTGGTAGCTCCAACAATAGCATTTGAGTTTTTGTACCACTGAAAAGCGGTTGCTCCGTTTGCCGATGCAGTAAGCACAGAGCAAACTAAGCCAGAACCTGTTATAGTAGGAATAGTTGTTTCACTACAATTTGAAGTACTTGATGTTGATGGTACATTAATGAATGCTACCTTTTCTTTCGTTGCTGTTGCTGTTCCACACTCCCAGCCAATAGAATTTTTGTAAGTATAAACTTCTAATTTTACAGTATAAATACCTGGTACAGAAAACGAGATAGTGGGATGAGTGGCTGTATTACTATTGATTGTGTATCCAGTGGTTGAGCCACCACTATTGGGAATTATTGTCCAAGTATAATTAGTGATTTCACACAAATTAGTAGAGAGATTATTCAACGTATAAGAAACCCCCTTGTTTAGTGTTACGCTGGTAGCACTCTCAGGGAAATTTGAAATACTAAAGTCTGCTCCTAATTGTTGAGCACTTACCAAAAAAGGCAGTAGAATGAAGAACAGTATAAATTTTTTCATTGATTTTTGATTATTAGTGAATAGTTCTATTGAGTTTATTTAGCCATTTTCTCCATGATTAATCTTCCTTTTCGTCTGGAAAACGGAATTACTTGGTTGTTTTGAAGTATTAGTTGTTTGGCACAATGACTACGTACGTAATCCCAGTTGACTACGAATTTTTTGTTGGTACGAACAAAATTTCCGTGGGAATCAAGGCTTTCTTGAACTTTTTTTAACGTTGTTGCAATGATGAAATGCTCGCCATTGAAGAGGTGAACGGTGGTATAATTAATATCAGCGACCAACATTAGTATCTGTTTGGGAGTAACAGATTTTCGTCCCCCAATGAAAATCTTATTTGGTTCTAAAATACAACCATTTTTTTCGTTGTTTATATTGGGCTTCATTAGAAAAATTATATTTTTATATCTGACAAAAGTTGTAAGTTGTACTGACACAAAAGTACAGGAGAAGAATAATGCGAAACAATACCACGTTGGGGGGATTTTTCGTGGAGGATACTCGAAAATTAGAAGATTGACTCGATTTTTATCATTATTTTATGAATAAGGAGAGGAAGAGACTCCAAAGTACCGAATAATAAAAATGTAAAAAAAACATTACTGAATCTTACTTTTATTCTTATTTTTGAGCTTTTACAAGAAGTAATATCAAATGTTTTTATTTTTTTAACTTAAAACAAATCCAATATGAGTTTATTCTCGTACATCCGTACTTTGTAAATTTTGGAGTAATAATTTGAAAATAGGCAAGCCTAAACAACTATATAACCAAACCAATATTTTGAATAGAATTATACTAAACTTTATACTTTTTTTGCTCTTATATTCGCAAATTTTAGTAGGGCAAAATATTAAAAAAGTACAATTTGATAAATGTTTTAAATATTTGTATCTATCGGGTGAAAATGAATATATAAAACTCCAAAAACAACTAACACTAACCGAACTTACTGATGATGCAAACACCAGTTCTTTGAAGTTTTCTCGCAACTTCAAGACTATGCGAGACAGTAGTATTTACTGTATAAAGATAGAAATGGAAAATACTGATAATGAAGATATTGAAGTAGTAATGCTCGTCGATGACCCACGCATTGATCACTTTAATTTTGTGATGTTTGAAGATGGAAAACCAGTTAAGACTTTTTCAAAATACATTCTTGATCCCCAAGTAAAAACTTTGGGCAATAATTTGATAAACGAGTTGCCTTTAAACCTAAAAGCCAAAACGAGTTATAAATTATACTTCCAGATAGATAATAAAATCTCGCTCAATAAGCTTAAACTTCCGCTTAAGTTTATTGCCAAATCATATTATCCTACACAACAATTTTGGGCAACATTATTTGAGAAAATTTATCTCGGAACATTATTTTTTATTGTAATATTTACCCTAATTTTTGTCGTTTTTTACCGCAAACGTATTTATTTTTCTTATTTATTATACCTATTAGGTTTGGTCCTATTTTACATTTGTGTCAATAATTTTACCGTTTACTTTTCAGATATTGATACATTTTTTAAAAATAATTGGATAGGGCTTACCCTTAGCTATTTTCTAATGATGATTGGTTATGTTCATTTTGCTGAAGAATTTCTGAATGTTTCCCAGTTTATCAAATCTGCTCACCTAAAACCTTTTCGCATATTAAAAAAAAGCTTTTATATCTACTATTTCATTTCATTCACCGCCTTGTGTTTTTTTAATTCGACCTTGGTTCAATTAGCATCTGTAGTGGTGTTCTTCATCAATCCATTAATACTATTGTATGTATGGTATTTTATATTCAAATCCATTCAAAATAAATTTAGACCCGCCTATCTTTTCGGATTTAGCTATTTACCTATTTTCTTAGTGGCTTTTTTTCTTGACCCACTTGGTACTTCTGGCCTCATTGGTGGCAATATCAACGCCATTTTTTATAGCTCGCACGTACTTGAATTGTTTACACTATCAATCGCCATCATTTATAGGTTTAGATTGATTGAAACTGAAAAAAACGACCTGAATATTGTCGTGCTAAAACAAAAAGAAAATTTACTAAATGTTGAATTGAAAGCACAAGAAACGGAGCGTGAAAGGCTAGCAAAAGACCTGCATGATGATTTGGGCGGAACACTTACAGCTATCAGAAATTCGATTGTTACAAAAAATAACGAAGTGCAACTACTGCCACTAATTGACCGTGCAATTATTGATTTGAGAAATGTTTCAAAAAATTTGCTGCCACTCAATCTGTCAAGGAATGGCCTATTAAAGGCTGTTCAACAAAATATAAATTACCTTCAAATTACATCGAATATCGAATTTGACTTTATTACATTCGGTGATGAAAAACGACTGAATGAAGAGCAAGAATTACATACCTATCGAATAATTGCAGAATTGTTAAACAATATAGCTAAACACTCTGTAGCTACAAAAGCTACAATGCAGATATTATATTATGATGATTATGCCCATATTTCGATAGAAGACAATGGTGTAGGTATTGATAAACATAAAAATAGTCAAGGAATTGGTTTATTGAATATCCAATCTCGCATTGAGTTTTTAAAATCTAACCTCATCATAGACACTAACGAAAATGGTACACTAATTACTTTTGATGTGTATTATTCATGAACCTGACTCAACTGAATGAAGCCTAAGATTATTATTGCCGATGACCACATACTTGTAAATGATGGAGTAAAGTATTTATTGTCAGTCGACTATGATATTATTGCACAAGTAACCGACGGAGCAAATGTAATGGAAGCCTTGCAGCGTTCAACACCGAATGTTATTTTATTGGATATAAATTTGCCCAATAAAAATGGTTTTAAAATAGCCGAAGAGATAAAACGAAGTTTTTCGACCGTAAAGATTGTCTTTTTATCTATGTATAGTGAGGCGAGTTTTATCGAAAGAGCTAAACTTACAGAAGTACATGGTTATATGCTTAAACATTCGACCAAAGAAGAACTTATTGTGTGTATCAATGCAGTATTGGACAATAAAATTTATTATGACCCAAAACTCGAAGAACCTGTCATCAATCTACACCAAAAAGATATTTTTGTCAAGCAGTTCGCTGTTTCTCCAAGAGAATTAGATGTCATCAATCTGATCTGTAAAGGGTTAAATTCGCAAGAAATTGCTCAGAAGCTATCAGTTAGCATCGAAACCGTAAAAACTCATCGAAAAAATATCTATTTCAAACTCGGCGTAACGAGTGTCTTTGAATTGGTTGAATTTGTTGATAAGAATAGTTTGTCGTAGCACGCTATTTTGACAAAAATCATAAATAAATGGCATATCTCGAAAGGATATGCCATTTTTGTTATTAAATAGCATTCAAAATAAAACTGTGGTCAGTGGACTGTTGTCTATGGACTAAATATATGAAAATACTACATACCGCCGATTGGCATTTGGGCAAAAAACTGCATAAACACGACCTCTCAAAAGACCATCAGATGTTTTTGGATTGGTTGATAAACCTCATTCAAGAACAAAATATTGATTTACTGCTCATTTCAGGTGATATTTTTGATTTGGCAAATCCACCTATCGAAGCAAGGGCAATGTATTATTGGTTTTTACGCCAAATGATTCAACTTAAATGTAAAATCATTATCACAGGCGGGAATCACGACTCGGCTCAGATGCTCGATGCACCCCGTGAAATTTTGCAATTGCTTGATATAAAAGTCGTTGGAGGTGCAACAAATCCAATCGAAAACGAAATTGTGGTGCTTGAAAACCTCGTTGTGTGTGCCGTTCCGTATTTGCGTGATGCTGATTTACGCCAAGCAATCGAAGGCGAAAGTGGTACTTCGAGAATCGAAAACGTAAGATTAGGCATCAAAAAACATTATGATACTTTAGCCGAAATCTGTCAAGAAAAATATCCAAATCTGCCCAAGGTTGCGATGGGGCATTTATACGCTCATGGTGCGAGTACTTCTGACTCCGAGCGAGAAATTCAGATTGGTAATGAAGCTGGAATAGACAGTGATTGTTTCTCAAAAACCTTTGATTACGTAGCATTGGGGCATATTCATCGCCCGCAAATCATTGGCGGAAACGAGCGAATTCGTTATTCTGGCTCACCGATTCCATTGAGTTTTAGTGAGAAAAACGACCAAAAAATCGTGCTAACTCTTGAACTTTCCGAAAGTAAAATTCAAGAAATAAAGACCATTGAAATACCAAAATTTAGAGAATTAAAACGTATTTCGGGAACGCTTGAAGAAGTGAAAGCTAAATTGCTGACATTTCATAGTGAAACTCCACTAAAGTCATTTATTGAAATTGAAGTAATCGAAGATAATTATAATCCATTGATTAATAAGGAATTGAATGATATAATTAGTGTTTATGATGATGAGAATACCGTTGTTTTGAAGCATAGATTTTCATTCAAAAACGAAATAAAAAGCAGCGAAGAATTATTTGTGGAAGGAGAAAATTTGGAAGATATTTCGGAGAAATCAATGCTACAAAAACGCCTTGAAAAAGAAAATACGCTTTCTGACGAACACCGAACTTTGATGATGGAAGCCTTCACCGAATTATTACTAATGGTTGAGCAAGACGATGAAAATTAATAAAATACACCTTAAAAATATCAATTCATTCAAGGATAAACATGAAATTGATTTTACAACTAATCCATTACTGTCAGCAGGGCTTTTTGCCATCGTTGGGCCAACGGGTGCTGGAAAATCTACGTTGTTAGATGCCATTACGCTCGCACTTTTCAACCAAATTCCGAGATTCGATAAAAAAATATCAAAAGATTTTGTGGCTTCGGCTGGCTCGATTCTTACCAGAGGAGAGCGAGACTGTTTCGTTGAAGTTGAATATTCGTGTAAATCGGGCAATTTTGTATCGAAATGGTGGATTGAAATGAACCGTAATCAAAACCTCAATGATTATGGTATGGAAATAACCGATTTGCAAACGGGGCAACTGCTACCACTCAAAAAAAGCGAAGTTCCGAAGCGAAACGAAGAATTAATCGGGCTTTCTTACGACCAATTTATCAAGTCGATTTTGCTTTCGCAGGGGGAGTTTGCCAAGTTTCTAAAATCAGGAAAAGACGAACGAGGAAAACTACTCGAAGACATAACAGGTACACAGATTTACCGAAAATTGGGAAAAAAAGCCTTTGAAATTGCAAAAGAAAAAGGGCAAACCCTCAAGGATTTACGCATCAATATTGACACCGAAAAACGTAAACTCAGCACACCCGAACAAGAACAAATTTGGCTCGACCGTAAAGCGGAAATTGAAAAAATACTCCAAGATTTAGACGCTCAGTTACAGGTCTTTAAAACAAAAATTGAACTCAAGAATCAGATTCTAAATTTTCAGAAAAACATTGCCGAAAAAAGCGAACGACAAGCCAAAGAACAACAACATTTAAACGATTTTGAGAGTTTTGAAGCAAAAAAGCTGCAAAACCATGAAAAAGCCGAACCCTTTCAGTCGCTTATTTTGCAGCTCGAAAGCCAACAAAAAGCACTTCAAAACTTACAAGAACGCTTGACAAGTGAAGAGGAAAGTTTGGAAAAAAATACAAGCTTGCTCAATAGAATTTTAATTAAAATTGGTGAATTAACCAAAGAACAAAACACGCTTACTCTTGAAAATGCCCTCGAAATTCTACAAAATTTCCGAGAAAAATTAACTCAACTTGAAAATCAAAGAGGCGTAAAAGAAGCAGCAAAAAAAGCCAATGAGGCTCAGATTGAGGAATTAATTAATAAAATTTCCGAAAAATCGCTCAATTTTGATGCCCGACAGATTAATGAAGAGGTAATAGAGAGCATCAAAAATGTAGGTGTTATGTATAAAACTACGCTTGATGAAACCTTTAAAATTGCCCAAATCAATGCTTTGGATGAAGTTTCAGCTAAAAGAGAAACTTTGGCTGAAGAGCATCGAAACTACACAGCTTTGAAGCAACATGTTTGGGAGTACGTAAAGATAAATAATGATTTAAAGAAAGAACAGGAACAAGAAAAACAGCAAAACGTATTTATTGCTACACAAAAGCCAGAGCTTGAAAAAGTACAAAAAATAATTGCCGAAATTGGTCAAAAAATTAAGCAACTTGAAACTGAAAAAGAGACACTCGGTAAGTCATATAATTTTGAAAAAGACCGCCAAACTTTACTCAAGAAAGACGAGCCTTGTCCACTTTGTGGATCGCTCGAACACCCATTTTTGAGCCATTATGCCAATAATTATGTAGAGATTGACTTGAAACTCAACGAAGCAAAAAAAGAAGAAAAAACCTTTAACGAAACCTCGCAAAACCTTAATACAAAACTGGCCTCAGCCGATAGTTTATTAAAAAATTCGATAGCTAAAATAACAACTTTCAGTGAGCAAATTTCGGGCATAAAAATAAAAATTGAAGAGAAAAAGCAAGACTTAAAACTTGAAAAAGTAGGAGGAAATACCGATATTATTGATGCTCAAATCAAGGCAATCGAAGCACAGCAAAATGCCTTAAATGGCATTGAGGGTAAAATGCAAAAACGAGAAGATTTACGAAGTTTATATAATCTTTGTTCAAGTACTAAAATACTTCAAAAAGAGTTTAATTTATTGACTGTCAGTATCAAAGAGTTATACAATGGTTTAAATTTTGAGAAAGAATATAATGATATTCAGACTTCGTTCGTAAAAACCCAAGCCAATATTCAGTCTTCTTCCAAAATCATTAAAGACCTTAAAGATGAACTTTCGCCTAAGCAAAAAGCGTTTGAAGCCGAGAAAGTTAATCTTGAAAATCAAGTAAAACTCATCGGTTTTGAAGATTTGAAGACTTGCCAAACAGCCATCTTGAATAGCGAAACTGCAAAAGCTTTAAGAGACAAAAAACAAGCGTTACTTCTGGCTATTCAAACCTTGATTGAACAAATAAAAGATCATCAATGTGAGTTGGATAAATTGCAAGAAAAAGATGATAAAAATATAGATTTGGCGACTTTGCTGTCGCTGCAAAACGAAACAAATGCGAAGCAAGAAACAACAAGAAAAGAACAAGTAGAAATATCAGTAAATCTGGCCACTCAAACCCAAACAAAAGCAGCGATTGAGCAATTACAGACAAAATTGCAAAACTTAGAAAAAGACAATTTGAAGTGGGAGTTGTTGGATAAATATATTGGTAATGCCGATGGCAAAAAATTTGCTACTTTCGCACAAGGATTGACTCTGTCGAGATTAATGGCTTTGGCGAATCGCCGTTTGATAGATTTATCAGATAGGTATTTGCTTGATAAGCCAGGCGAACACGATGAAGACGAATTGATGATTGTAGACCAATATATGGGTAGCGAACGCCGCTCCGTAAAAACCCTTTCGGGTGGCGAAACCTTCATGATTAGCTTGTCGCTTGCTTTGGCTTTATCTGATTTAGCCTCGAAAAATATCAAACTTGATAGTTTATTTATTGATGAAGGATTCGGAACACTCGACCCCGAAACGCTTGATTTGGCATTGAACACCCTTGAAAAATTGCAACAGGAAGCCCAAAAGAATATCGGAATTATTTCGCACGTAGAGTCAATAAAGGAACGAATAGCAACCCAAATTCGCCTCGAACGTAATAATCGAGGTTTTAGTCATATTATTATTAAGTAAAACTAAAAATGTGGCACACCTGTTATCAGCGATAAACGGGTGTGCCACATTTTTTATCTATCTTATTTACAAAGCTCTATTAACGGCTCTCACAACTTCGGGAACAGAAATAAGTCCTGTGTGTCGCCATAATTGTTTACTATTTTGAAACAAAATGAGCGTAGGCACGGCATCAATTTTATATTTTTTGCGGAGGGCAGTATTTTTATCAACGTCGATTTTCATTATCGTAATATCTTCGTCGAGTTCTTCGGCCAGTTGATTGAGCATCGCATCAATTTTGCGACAAGGTTTGCACCATTCGGCCGAGAAATCTATCAAAACGGGTTCGTCCGAACCCACCAATTCTTCAAAAGTACCAGTCATTGCATTAAATAGTTTTACTGAATTTATATTACGTTTTTTCTTGGGTTTTGGTTCTGTGCGTGCATCATAAATGATTGATAATGCCTTTTTACCGAAATTTTAAGGGAATTTCTACCTACCTTTGAGTAAATATTTAGAGAATAAGAGTAGAAATGAGACAGCAAGATAGGAAATTTAAGCCAGCAAATATTGTAAAACCAGTAAAAGCAGAAACTACCCAATTTAAAGTAACCGAAGAAACCGAACTTTTGGTGTTTTTGTTAGCCAAAATCACGAGTAGAAGCCGAAACGATGTAAAGGTTTTGCTGCGTGATAAACAAATATATGTTGATGGTCAGCCAATTACTCAGTTTAATCATCCGCTAAAGCCCGAACAAGTGGTTGAGGTAAAATGGAGAAAAGCTCCCGAAGAAGCAAGGTATCGTGGACTTAATATTGTTTTTGAAGATCAATATTTGATAGTTATCGAAAAACAGGCAGGTGTACTTTCGATTGCCACCGAAAAACAAAAAGATAATACGGCGTATAGTATTTTGAGCGGGCATGTAAAAAAGCAAGACCCTCGTAATAGAATTTTTGTGGTGCATCGCCTTGACCGAGAAACATCTGGTTTGATGATGTTTGCCAAGAGTGAAAAAATACAAAAACTTCTACAAGAATCATGGAATGCGACTATCGAAGAACGAACATATTTGGCCATTGTTGAGGGTTATGTAGAGAAAAAGCAAGACACAATTACTTCATATTTAGTCGAAAGCAAGGCTTTGATTGTTTATTCGAGCAAAAATCCCGAAGTAGGGCAGAAGGCCATCACGCATTATGAGGTTTTGAAAAGTAATAAAAACTTTTCGTTGCTAAAAGTAAATCTCGAAACTGGTCGTAAAAATCAAATTAGGGTGCATGCCAAAGACCTCGGTCATTCGGTGGTTGGCGACGAAAAATACGGAGCAAAAACTGACCCTATCAAGCGTCTCGGCCTTCATGCGTGGGTGTTGGCTTTCAAACACCCGATTACAGGTAAAGATTTGCGTTTCGAGACCGAAATACCAAGCAAGTTTATTAATCTGTTTAACTAAAGTTTGCTTTTGACGAATCATCTGCTTTTTTGGTCTGCTAAAAATGCTTAATTGACGTTTTCTGTAAATCGGTCGAATATTTCAAACATTTTGGTGCTTATATTTGTAAAATACATCTCAAAACTATCATCAATACGCCAATTTCATGAGAAAAACACTATTCTTATGCTTCTTGTTTTTTTCGTTTTTGGCATCTGCACAAC
Source organism: Emticicia sp. W12TSBA100-4 (assembly GCF_040253585.1). Lineage (NCBI taxonomy): Bacteria > Pseudomonadati > Bacteroidota > Cytophagia > Cytophagales > Leadbetterellaceae > Emticicia > Emticicia sp. W12TSBA100-4. Next base: position 23,491 of record NZ_JBELAU010000022.1, on the reverse strand, counting down.
ATAGAATCTCGATTAGAGGCAGTATCGTTGACGAAGGAAATCAGGCGATGCCTTTTGCTACTGTGAGTATTTTAAACCCAAAAGATTCGAGCAATGTTAGCAATCAATTTTCAAAAGAAGATGGTAGTTTTGAATTTCAGAATTTGCTTCCCAAAAATTATCTCATTAAAGTTTCAGTGGTTGGGTATGATGCTGTTTTTCAGTCAGTTAACTTTGATAATCAAGAGTTAATTGATTTAGGGAAAGTAATAGTTAGAAGTGCAGATAATATCTTGAATGAGGTTGTAGTAAAAGGAAACAAAGAGCCAGTAGCCGTAAAAAAAGACACGCTCGAATTTGATGCGGGTGTGCTAAAACCTCAGCAGAACGATAATCTCGAAGATTTATTAAAGAAAGTTCCAGCTCTTGAAATCGACGAAAATGGAGGCATAAAAACCCAAAATAAAGTCATCAAAAAGATTTACATTGATGGCAAAGAGTTTTTCGGAAACGACCCACAGCTTGCCCTCAAAAACCTTCCTGCCGAGTCGATAGAAAAAATACAAGTAGTAGAAAAGAAGACCGAACAAGCAGAATTTTCGGGTGTTGATGATGGTGAGCGAGAAATGGTAATCAATGTTACGCTCAAAAATACCCACAAAAAAGGCACTTTTGGTTTCGCATCAGTGGCGGGTATGCCAGCCATAGGTGGGTCTAATACTTACTATAATGCCAAAACTTCTGTCAATCGTTTTAGCCCAAGTGAGCAGTTTTCGGTCATTGGTTTGTTCAATAACCTTAACCAGCAAGGTTTTACACCCCAAGATGCCGCTAATTTTTCTGGGTTAAATGCTCAGTCAAATCGTGGTGGCGGAGGTGGTGGTTCGGGCAATGTCAATTTGCCAATTGTGGTAGGCAAACGCCCTGGAATCATTTCTACCGAAGGTACAGGTTTGAATTATAATAATCAGTATGGTAAAAAATCTTCCTTACAAAGCAGTTATTTCTTTAATGCGAGCCATACCGATTTGGTCAGAAATTTGTTCAGACAGAGTTTTCTTCCCGCTAAGACCATCAATACCGACCAAAATACGACGCAAAACAGAGATAATCAAAATCACCGACTCAATGCAACTTTAAGACATGAATTTAATGACCGAAATTTATTGAAATTCACCACTGCCCTCAACACCGTTGAAGGTGATGCCATGACGAGAAGTCTTTCAAAAATTAGTACATTTACTGAAGGCGATACCGTAGAAAATAATTCAAACCGCAATGTACGAAATCACTCGCAGGGCATTAGTTTTAATAATAACCTTTTGCTTCGTCATCGTTTTGCCTTGCCTCGTAGAACTATCAGTTTAAATGCAGTTTTCAATCTAAATAACGATAAAAACAGTGATTCCACCAATACTTTGAACCAAAATCAAGTAAACGGAACTATCGTTGAGCGAATTATCAGGCAAGAAAATAATCGACGAACTTCTCAACAAAACCAACGAATCCAGTTGGCATTTACTGAGCCACTCGCCAAAAATATGACGCTCGAAGGCAATTATGCGTACCAACAAAATGTAAATCGTTCAAACTTTGATGTTTGGGATATTGTGAGTGATAATCGAGTACCAAATGCTACTTTGAGCAATGCTTACAGTAGTAATTTCAATTTCCAGCAGATGGGTTTTAAGGTCAATAGCGAAACCAAAGAAAAAACATTTATGGTGGGAGCTTTCTTTCAAAAATCTGTTTTGCAGAGTGTTGTGAAACGTGGAACTGATAATGTTTTGGAGCGTACATTTCAGAATGTTTTACCTTCAATACGGTATTCATTCCGAAAAAATGCCGATAAAGAAAAAGCCACTAAAGCAAAGCCTAATGCAAAGAACAAAAGCATTACATTTGAATATAATACGGCCGTGAATGAGCCTTCAGTGCGAGATTTACAACCAATTACAGTCAATAACAACCCACAGAATATTTTCTTGGGCAACCCCGATTTGAAGCCAGAATATGTGCATCGAGTGATTATCAACGAAAATACTTTTAATCCAAAAACTTTTACTAATATTGGCGTAAATGGAAATCTGAACTATACCCAAAATGCCATCGGGTATGCTCAAACGGTTAGTGAAACACTCGTACGCACGACTCAGCCCATAAATTTACCTTATCGTTGGAATGCCAATTTAGGGTTTTACTATAATTTTTCGGTAGGGAAGCAAAAGAATAAACTACGCTTTTCAATTAGTCCACGGTATTTGGTTTCTCAAGGAAATAGTATGGTTAATGGTGTAAATAACCTCAATACGCAAAACCAGTACCGTGGGGATTTCAAGATTACTTATCTGACCGATAAAATAAACTTTGTTTTCACTACTAATTACCAAAAATCATTTGTTGATTACTCGGTCAATAAAGAGTTTAATCAGACTTTTTCGGTCTTTAAAAACATCACTGATTTCCGTTGGAAAATTACAAAGGAATTTACGTTTGCAACCGATTTTGATTATACCTATTACCAAAGTTCGAGGTTATCGAATAATCTTCGACCAATTCCTATTCTCAATGTGGCAGTTAAGCATCTTTTCTTGAAAAATAATCGAGGCGAATTAATGCTTTCTGCACAAGATATATTCAAGCGGAATGTGTATCTTTCTCAACGCTCAGACGAAAACTTCTTTGAAATAGACCGCTCAAATGCCATCAGTAGGTATTTTTTGCTGACTTTTACTTACACAGTTAGAAACCAAGGAGGTAAGAAGTAATAAATCAATCAGGTAAGTTTCGTAGGAAAAAATCTCGGATATTTCCGCCCATTATTTTCTCAATTTCGGGTCTCGTGAAGTTGTATTTTTCTAACGCCTCCACAATTTCTGGCAAGCCCGTTACATCGAAGTGTGTGCCGATTGCTCCATCAAAATCAGAACCTAAGGCCACTTTATCAACCCCAATTTTATCGGCAACGTATCTGATACTTTTGGCAGTTGCGGCGGCATCAGTACCACACACGGCTGTTTCCCAAAGGCCAATTCCGATGAGGCCATTGTGCTTGCCAATTTCAATAATTTGTGCATCAGTCAAATTTCGATTATTATCACAAACGCCTTTTACGCCTGTGTGCGAAACCACCACTGGGCCGTTGTGGTATTTCAATACATCACTAATGGTTTTCTGTGAAGCGTGAGCCAAATCAATCATAATGTGTGCATCTGCCATTTTCTTGATTAATTGTTTTCCTTTTTCGGTCAAACCTTCTTTTTTGATACCGTGAGCCGAACCAGCCCATTCGTTATCGAAAAAGTGCGTAAGACCAATATAGCGAACACCTGCTTTGCCAAACTCTTCTAAATTATTCAAATCATTTTCAAGGCAATGAGCTCCTTCAATGCCCAACATTCCTGCCGTAATTGAGTGATTATTTTGACGGTCGGAGATGTATTTTTGGAGGTCTTTTTTTGTTTTAATTACTCGAAATTTTCCATCAGAGCTTTTAGCAAAACCGTGCAGAGCTTCGCATTGGTGTAAAGCACGGGTTTTGATACTAAACCAATCGGCTGGATTTCTTAACTGGGCAAAACTCAGTAATGCTACTTGGTCAGTGTGGTCGTCGTTGTTTTCGATGTTGATTCCTCTTGGCGTTTTGCTTACAATTGAAAAAACTTGCATCGCCATATTTCCCTCAATCATGCGAGGTAGGTCAACATGCCCGTGGTCGTTTTTTTTGAGGAAATTTCTATCCCAAAGTAAAGCATCACAGTGCAAATCGGCAATAAACGGAATCGAATCATAATATTTTTGCTTCGGAAACGGAGGTTTTTTACTCACAACATTCATTGATTTATCAATCATTTGTGGAACAAAACCAAAAAATATGATTGCAGCAACGGCAAGAACTACGAGGAAGATTTTGATGGCTTTTTTCATGCTTGGTTTAGGGTTGGTTATTTGTTATCGGAAAACTGCGGGGCCGCCCGTGCGGTTATTGGTGTAAAAGCTATTTTATAAAAGTAATATTATTCTGATGTAGAATAAAAAGAAGCTCATATTTTTTCAACCAATGCCCAGTAACAAATAACCAATTTTCGAGTAACTAAACTTCTTGAAGCAAAGTAGTAAATTCAACGAGTTTTCCTCTGAAAAGCATTTGGTATCTATCCGAGATTCGTTCACGGTGCTGCATTTCAAACTGCATAAAATCTTCCATACTTTTGAAATGAAATTGAAACGCATACGTTTTATCTTCGTTCTCTTTTTCGTTGAGAAGTTTCATTACTTTAATGTCTTTAGGAAGTTTGGTTTCTAAGGCAACTGGTATAAAATTTGTTTTCATCCATTTAAGCCATTGTTCGCTGATTCGACTTTCGACATTAAATGTGATATTAAATATTAGCATTTCGAGGTTCGTTTTATTGATACTGGTGCAAAGTTCGCAAAGATTTTTGGTCTTGTGTCGTCTTAAATTAATTTTCTTTGCGTTCTTTGTAGTTTCGTAGCACAATTCTCCGAATTGTGACGCACACTTATTGTCATCTGTGGAGACGCAGACAATTACCGTCAAAAATCAAAAAACTTTAAAATATTTATTTTCAAAGCAATGTTCAAAAAATACATTCCTCATCTCATTGCAGTTGTTGGTTTTGTGGTTGTTAGCTTTATGTATGCTTCACCACTATTGCAAGGTAAAAGATTGGCCATGCACGATACTCAAATGGCTGCTGCATCGGCAAAAGAAATTAATGACTTTTATAAACAAACTGGAGAATGGGCTTGGTGGACAAACTCGATGTTTGGTGGTATGCCTGCCTATATGGTTGCGGGCGACTACGAAAACAGCCTTTCGACCAAAATAGGTTCGTTTTATATCAATCTTATTCCATCGCCAGCCAATGTACTTATACTGTTAATGCTGGGCTTTTTTGTGCTAATGCGAGTGCTGAAAGTCAATAATTGGCTTGCTTTTTTTGGTTCAGTGGCTTATGCTTTCAATTCCTATAACTTACTCTTTCTCGAAGCAGGGCACGTTTCCAAAATTATTGCTATTGCTTTTGCACCAGCGGTTTTGGCTTCGTTTATAGCAGTTTTTAGAGGAAGATACGTGCTTGGTATTGCCATGACGACTTTCTTTATGGCCATGGAAATGTATGCCAATCACCCACAAATTACTTATTATTTATTCTTCTTGCTCGGAATTTATGTGCTTTTTGAAAGTTATTTGCACGTGAAAAAAGGTAACTTTTCGGGACTTTTGAAAGCTTACGCCGTTGTATTGATTGGCTCAGCAATTGGACTCGGAACGCACAGTATGCACCTTTGGAATAACTTTGTTTACTCGAAAGAAACCACTCGTGGAAAATCAGAACTTACGCTCGGAAACCTCAATCAATCGGCTGATGGTTTAGGTCGTGACTATGCGTTTTCGTATAGCCCAGGCAAAATCGAAACGTTGACATTGCTGGCTCCAAACTTCGTTGGTGGCTCATCTGCTACAAATTTGGGAGAAAAATCAGAGACTTATAAAATGCTGATCGATAAAGGTGTGGATGCTTCTACGGCAGCTCAATTTAGTTCAAATTTACCATTATATTTTGGGCCACAAGCTTATGTTTCGGGAGCAAACTATTCGGGAATCATTATCCTATTTTTGTTTATTTTGGGTTTGATTTTAATCAAAGACGGACTTCGTTACGTGCTGATTCTGACCTCAATTTTATACTTGTTTATTTCGTGGGGAAGCAGTTTTAGCGGTTTCAATTTCTTCATGTTCGATTACTTCCCATATTACAATAAGTTTAGAGACAGTAAAATGATTGTTACGCTCATGCACTTGTGTTTTGTGCTTGGGGCGATGTTGGGCGTTAATAAAATCATTACCGACAAATTGAGTTTCAACGACCTCAAAAAGCCTTTGATGTATAGTCTGGGAAGTTTACTGTTACTAATTTTAGTAGGCTATTTCTCGCTTGATTTCCAATCTGCTCGTGATGCTGATATGCTCAAAAGCATGGCACAGGCAAACGGGCAAGAATTTGCTAATGCATTTTCTGCCTCGTTAATGGCTGACCGCCAATCGGTCGTTACGAGTGATTTACTACGCTCAGTTTTCTTGTTACTTATTTCTGCTGGATTAATTTGGGCTTTCTCTACGCAGAAAATAAAATCGACAGTTTTTGTAGCGGTTTTGGGCATTTTGGCTGCTTTTGACCTTGCTTTGGTTGATAAACGTTATTTCAATAATGATGATTTTCAGACCAAAACACGTGTAGCTGAAAGCTTCAATCCATCGCCTGCCGACGAGCAAATCATGCAAGACAAAGACCCGAATTTTAGGGTAGTTGATATGGCCACTAATCAAGGTTTTTTTGCTGATGCTACCGCTTCATATTTCCACAAATCAGTGGGTGGTTATCATGGTGCGAAATTGAAGCGAATTCAAGAGCTATACGATAATGCCATGACCAAAGATGGCAAGTATAATCTGCCGATTTTTAATATGCTGAATACGAAATATTTTATTACACCAGGGCAAGATGGAAATCCTGTGGCCCAACAAAATCCCGATGCTTTGGGCAATGCGTGGTTTGTGGGTGAAGTGAAAATCGTAAAAAATGCCGATGAAGAAATCAAAGCCGTAGGAAATTTCAATCCTCGTGCAGTGGCTTTCGTAGATGAGCGTTACAAACAATATTTAAGCAATACAAAACAAGATTCAACAGGAATAATTAAGCTCACTGATTACAAACCTAATCATTTGACTTACGAATCTAATTCTGCAACGAATCAAGTGGCTATTTTCTCTGAGATTTTCTATCGTGGAAATGAAGATTGGAAATCATACGTTGATGGTCAAGAAACACCGCATTTCCGTGCAAATTACGTGCTTCGTGCGATGACAGTTCCAGCAGGAAAACACAAAATCGAATTCAAATTTCAACCTAAATCAGTGATTGTAGGTGCAAAAATTGACTTGGTCGCATCTATTCTGATGGTGCTATTGGTTGTTGGGGCATTGGTAATGGAGTTTAGAAACAAGAAAAATAGCGAAGCTTAAAAATATGAACTTCCCGAAAGTGTAGAAATTACTTTCGGGAAGTTTTTTTGTAACAAAATAGAAAAATGTTTTTTGACTATTATATAAAAACGGGTGCTTTTTTTGAGAATTCGCTTCAATCGGTGGTTTCGGTGATGAAAGTAATATTACTCTCGAAACTCGGACTTCCAAAGTTTTCTAATCAAAAACCAAACGCTTCGATTTTAGGCAATGGACCATCACTCAATCAAGCTCTTGCCGATAATCTTGATTTTCTGAAAGAAACCGATATTTATTGCGTTAACCTTTTTGCTCTTTCAACGGTTTATGCTTCTCTAAAACCACAAAATTACGTTTTGCTCGACCCTGCTTTTTTTATGTTTAGCGAACAAAATGATGGCCGCCAAGACATAAAAAAGACTTTCGATGCCATTATTCAGCAAACCGATTGGCCAATGAGACTTTTTGTGCCTGCTCGTAGCAAAAATTCGTATATCGTTAAGAAACTCAAACAAGAACGTCCAAATATTCAAATTTGCTTTTTCAATTATACCATTGTAAGGGGCTTTCCTATTTTTCGACACTGGTTTTTTAAGCATAATTTAGGAATGCCTCAATGCCAAAATATCTTGGCTGCATCGCTTTACGTGGCTTTATTACAAGATTATAAAAATGTTTATCTTTTTGGTGCTGACCATTCGTGGCACGAAGAAATCAGGATTACGGAGCAGAATGAATTTGAGATGCGTCAAGTGCATTTTTATGATAATGCCAATAATGTTAAGCACGAAAAAGTAATTGATGTGCGGAATAATTCTCGGCCGAGGCTGCACGCTCAGTTTTTGTCACTACACAAGGTTTTTTATTCTTACGAAATCTTAGGAGCTTTTGCTAAATCAAGAAATATCAATGTCTTAAACGCCAGTAAGAAAACCTACATTGATGCCTTTGAGCGAGTGACGGTTTAGTGATTTCACAATAAAAAAAGAGAGATGAAAGCTTTAAAAACCTTCATCTCTTTTTTTTTATTGTAGTCACTGTTTGTTGACCACCGACTGTGGACTATTAAATTCCCATTACCATAATATCCGAAGTTGGAACTGGGCTACCGCCTTGTTTTTCGAGCGTTACGGCAAATGCTTTTGCAGGTGGTACTTTCTTTAATTCTTGTGTGTTATTCTTGATGTCAAACACTCCCGCATCCACAGGTTTATCATCAATAATCGCCCAAAGCTGATACTGCATTCCTGCTGGTGGAGTTGGCAGATTTCCTCTTACGACATATACTTTGTTGGTTTTCGTATCCCAAGCGAGCATAACTGTCGAGTTTTCTGCACCTTTTTGTCCGACTAATTTACTCATTTTTATCTGCGGGTCCATCAATAAATTAACCTCGCTCGACTGCATCATTCCTTCCTGAGATTTAATGTCTTTCTGAAGTTTGATATTCTCGTTTACCGCCAACGAAAGATTTGTTTTAGTCTCTTTCCATTGAGTTGCGAAATAGATATTTGCCAATAAACTACCCAGTAATGCTACCGAAGCTGCCACTCTCAAATAACTTCCGAAGAAGCCTGTCAATTTGGGAGCTTGTTGTTGGGTCAAATCAATCTCTTTTCCAGTATCAAAGTCTAATACTTTTGTCTGCTTTTCCTCCGACTCTGCCACAATTTGTTCCCAAATCTTACTTTGTAAATGTGCTGGAGGAGTTTGGGCGTTGGCAAAAGCATAGCTTTCTAAAGCATCTTCGATAGCTCGAAGCTCTAACTTTATTTCGGGATATTGCATAGCCAGTTGCTCAACCTCAGCGACCTCTTTCGCGGAAGCCAAGCCAAGCACGTAACTTTCTAATACCCCAGATGCTATGTATTCTTGAATATTCATTATTTTATTTATATGAGTGATACTCTTCACTCCAAAGTTCACTAAGTTTTATAATTAAGACTCAAAATAGGAAATTTACTATCAGCCACAGCCCACTTAGCATGGCTCTGAGGCTACCAACAGCAGCTTTTATTCTGGTTTTTACAGTTCCAAGCGGAATACCGTATTCTTCCGATACTTCTGCTTGCGTATAACCTTGATAATAGACTAACTCAATGAGCTGACGATACTCAGGTTTCAGATTGTCAACAACTTTTCTCAAACCAATCGAATCCACGTCCATCACAGTCTGATGTTCGGTATCTACTTGATAGATAATATTTTGCTCCATTGAAATATTCTGTGATGAATCTCGGAAATCAGCCGAGCGAACCCTGTCAATGCTCAGGTTTCGTGCAATATTCATCATCCACGTAAAGATGCTACCCTTCGAAGAATCATAATTGTCAATGTTTCGCCAAATCTTTAAAAAAGTATCTTGAAGCAAATCATTGGCATCGTCGTCTGACTGTACTATTTTATTAATTACACCAAACAACGCTCCTGAATAATTATTATACAGGATATTAAAGCCCTTCTGGTCTTTATTTTTCAATAAAGACACTAACTCTTCTTCTGCTATGCTAATTCGACGTGCCAAGCGATTTTCTTTAATTTAAGCTAAATAACTATTTTTTTTTGAAACATGTTTGCTTTTCAAGCATTTTCTAAAAAATAAATACTCAACCTGAGGTTTTAACGGTTAATATAAGAAATTGAAATACGTAAATTTTCTTTCTTGGTATTTGCATTCATTTACGGAAAATAATCCACTTTGGATTTTATCGGTTGAAACATTTAGTATTTTAGCTTTACCTTTGCAGGAAAATAATGATTTGTGGGTAGTTAGCAGTTTTTAATGGGCAGTTTTCAAAAAACGAAAAGTACTAAAACATAATACCTAAATACTGCAAACTGAAGATTTTAATATTGATAATTGAAAAATGACTCCAAAACAACAAGGTTTTTTCTTCCCTGCCGAATGGCACACGCATAGAGCAACATGGCTAAGTTTTCCGCAAAGTTCTGATTCTTGGGACTACGGCGACCGTTTAGAGCGAATTTATCCATCATACATGGCTTTCGTAAAGGCTATTTCTGAAAGTGAAAAAGTATGTATCAATGCCAAAGATGAAGCCCATCAGGCACTGATTTGGGATTTGATTGAAAAATATGAAATTGATAAAAATCAAATTGAAGTTCCGATTCACCCAAATAATGATTCTTGGTGTCGTGACCACGGCCCTGCGTTTTTGATAAACCCTGAAACAAAAGAACGAATGATTGTTGAATGGGGCTATAATGCTTGGGGCGGAAAATATCCACCGTATGATGATGATGACCAAATTCCTGTGAGAATAGCCAATTACTTGAATCTACCTTATGTGGTGCCAGGAATAATTATGGAAGGTGGTTCGGTAGAATTTAACGGCAAAGGCACGGTACTTACGAGCAAGTCTTGTTTATTAAACCCAAACAGAAATCCGCATTTGTCACAAGCCGAAATTGAAGACTATCTTCGTAATTACTACGGTGTAGAACAAGTTTTGTGGGTGACAGAAGGAATCGTAGGTGATGATACCGACGGACACATTGATGATACTACTCGTTTCATCAATGAAGATACTGTGCTGACGGTTGTCGAACCCGACGAAAACGATGAAAATTATCATCCTCTCAAACAAAACCTTGAAGATTTAAAAGCTATGCGTTTGCCAAATGGTAAACCATTAAATATCATTGAGTTACCAATGCCAGATGCCGTTTATGATAGCGGTGTAAGATTGCCTGCATCGTATGCTAATTTCTTGATAACCAATGGCTCAATAATAGTTCCGATTTACCGTTGCGATAAAGATGATATAGCCTTAGAAATCATTCAAAAATGCTTTCCAAACCATAAAGTTGTGGGCATCGATGCCACCGAAATCATTTGGGGATTGGGTAGTTTTCATTGCCTTTCGCAACAAGAACCAATCATCTAATTTGGAGTGAATTGAGCGATGATTGCTTCCAGTTCACTGTTATACAAAATTGTGGCATATAATTTTGTAGGAACGTCTAATTTGGACGTTCCTACAAGCAAAAAACAACAAAACATGAGCATAAACTACCACCAAAAAACCTTCAAATCAATCTCCAATACCGATAATGGAGAAGTGGGTGACCAAACGATTTTTTATTACCAACAGCAAGGCAACGTTGTGTGGGCAGAATATGGCGGAGGGGTAATCGTGAAAGGTTTTCTGGTGGCAAAAGTTATTGAAAATGATGTTTTAGATATGCGTTATGAACACATTAATTCAGCAGGAGAAATTATGACAGGGAAATGTTTTTCAGCCCCCGAAATCTTATCCGATGGACGCATCAGATTATACGAAAAATGGCAGTGGACAAGCGGAGATTTGTCTTCGGGCGAATCAATAATTGAAGAAATTATTCAATAATATCTCGTAAAAAGCAGAAATTTCGCTTAATTTTGATTTTTTAAAAACCTCTTGATGTTCCGACGTCATTTGGATGAGGTTTCCCTTACTCACAAAACTAATATTCATCACAATAAATTTTAACGTTTAGAGTTGTTTATTGAGGATGATTCTTTTATGTCTTTTATGAAGAAATACAATATATATATATATGCAACCTTAGTTTTTATTCAGTTAGCTTGCCAAGTAGCAAAAAAGCCCTTACCAAAAACTAATCAGCAAACCAGCAAAAAAACTACTGAAGATGTTTTTTCATTGCCAACAGCATCAACTCCAGTAGTCAATAGCCCAATAGTTGTCGAAGTAAAACCGGAGCCAGTTGCCATTACGGTAGGTACAAGCGAGTTAAAAACGGCAGATTTAAAAGCTGCTTTTGAAAATCAGATTTCAGAAGATACACTCTCGCCCGATGCTTTCCTCGAACAAGCCATCAACGACCAACGCATTCTTGCCGATGCCCAAAAAAGAGGTTACGACAAAACCGATTCATTCAAAGAAGAAGTAGAAGGATATCGCAGTATGTTGGCTGAATCATACTTGACCGATAGCACAACAATCAAGCAATTATTGAAAGAAACCTACTCATGGTTAAAAGAAGAAGTACATGCGGCTCATATCATGTATCAACTTTCAGAATTTGCCGAGCCGTCTGATACATTGGCTATTTACAATAAACTGATTGATATTCGTAATAAAGCATTAGCTGGCGAAGATTTTGCGGCTTTGGCTCAACAATTTTCTCAAGACAAAAAGTCGAATAGCATTGGCGGAGATTTAGGTTGGTTTAGAGCCATGCGTTTCCTTTACCCGCTCGAAAAAGCTGCTTACACAACGCCTGTTGGACAGGTTTCGATGCCTGTGCGTACAAAAGGCGGCTTTCACCTTGTAAAAGTTATCGAACGTCGTCCGTATAGCGGAAGCGTTTTGGTGCAACACATTCTAAAATCAGTTCCCCCGAATACACCCGAATCTGAAAACCTTAAAGCAAAAGCTAAGATTGACTCACTTTATAATTTAATCAACAAAGGCGAAGCATTCGAAGATATTTGTCGTAGATATTCAGATGATACAAAATATAAAAATTTTGGCGGATATTTACCCGCATTTGCCATTGGAAGCAGAGAAGAGGTTTCGTTTGAGCAAGCCGCATTTGCTTTGCAAGAAGGCGAAGTTTCAAAACCAGTTCGCACAACTGCGGGTTGGCACATAATCAAGCTTTCAAAGAAAATTCCATTAGAATCTTTTGAAGAGCTTTCTGCAAAACTCAAAGATAAGATTGTGACAGATTCGAGAGGCGACGTTGTGCGTGAAAACACCCTTAATAACCTGAAAAAACAAATGAAGTTTGTTGAGGATGAGGAAGTATTAAAAAAAGCATTTGCCGCTGCCGATACTAACATTCTGATAAAAAAATGGAATTATGCCATCAACGATGAATTAGTGGGTAAAACAATTTTCAGCATTGGCTCAAAAAAATATCCAACAAAATCTTTTTTTGACTACGCCGTTGACCGCCAAACTTTCGAGCGAATTCCTGCAGGTTATACTCCGACGATGGTAATGAGAAGTTTTTATAAGAAATTTGTGGAAACTACCGTAAAATCTTATGCCGAAGCCAATCTCGAAGAACTAAATCCGGAGTTTAAGGTGTTGATGAATGAGTATAGTACCAGTTTATTAAAAATGGAGTTGCTCAATGATTTGGTTTATGAAAAATCAACCTCAGATACAACTGGGCAACGTCTTTTCTACGAAAAAAACAAAGAAAAATACCAAATGCCTGAGAGAATCTTGGCAACGGTAATTGCCTCGAAAGATGCAAAGACGGTCTATCAAGTAAAAGAAGTTTTTGAGAAAGGAAAGCCTTATAATTTAAAACGCTTATATCGTACGCCACTATATTACACTAAGAATTTGAGCGACCTCACAGCCGAACATAAAACTACGCTGGTGTATATCCTCGAAATCATGCGTAAGAATAAAGGCTACGTTGTAGAAATTGGAGGTCATACCGACCAGCACGAAAATGATAATACTTCGGCCGAGCGTTTGGAAAAAACTAAGGCGTTTTTGATAGCAAATGGCTTGTCAATTGAGCGTATCATTGAAAACGATTATGGTAAAACCAAACCAGCCGATAAATTTGATTGGGCAAAAAATCAAAGAGTTACGTTTGCGTTTTATAGTACTTTGAAGAAGGATGTTGAGAAAATATTTAATTCTAAAGACCCCAACAGCGTAACGATAGAAGAAGGATATTTCAAAAGAGGAGAGAATAAATTTGTTGATATTGCGAAGTGGGATGTAGGTACACAATCAGTTGCAAAAGAAGGCCAGTTTGCCGATGTGATAATCGAACAAGTAGAACCCGCAAGATATAAAACCCTCCGTGAGTGCAGAGGTCAAGTTCTGGCTGAATACCAAAAGTATCTTGAAGCACAATTTAAAGCAGATTTAAAAAACAAATATCCTGTTAAATTGAATGATGAAGAAATTCAGAAAGCAATTGGCATAAAAAAGTAATAATACACTCGTAGAGGCGTATGAAAATACGTCTTGAGTTTAAACGTTGACTAATAAAGTATCCAAATAAATAAAATGTTAAAGAAATTATTCCTACTGATTTGCCTTCCGATGTTGGCATTGGCACAAGAAGCCCCCATCAACATTGACCGCATTGTGGCAAAAGTTGATAACTACATCATTCTTCGCTCTGAAGTAGAGCAGTTGTATCTCCGAGGAGTTCAGCAACAACAACCCGTAAGCAAATGCCAAGCTTTAGAAAGCATGGTTGTTAACAAATTATTGGTTGCAAAGGCTGAAATTGACTCTGTTTATGTAGAAGACAAGCAAGTTGATGACCAACTCACTGCTCGTATGCAACAAATGATTCAGTTGTATGGCAATGAAAAAAATATTGTGGAGCAATTCGGGAAATCTCTCGAAACACTCAAAAGTGAAGTGCGTTCGCAAGTAAAAGAGCAACTTACAGCTCAGAGAATGCAAGGGAAAATTACTGAGAATCTAAAGATCACACCTAATGAAGTAAAGAAATTTTTCAATCGTATTCCGAAAGATAGTATTCCCGAAATTCCGACCGAAGTTGAATTAGCTCACATTGTTCGCTTGGCTAAAGTAACAAAAGCACAAAAAGAAGAGTTATCAGAAAGATTACTTGATTATAAACGTCGAGTTTTGGCAGGTGAAAAATTTGAAGATTTAGCGAAAGAATATTCTGAAGACCCAGGTTCACGTCAGTTTGGTGGCGATTTAGGTTGGTCGAAACGTGGTGCGATGGTTCCACAATTTGAAGCATCAGCTATGAAACTAAAACCAAACGAAATTTCTGATGTGGTAGAATCTGATTTTGGACTTCACTTAATTCAAACCCTCGAGCTTCGTGGACAAGAATTTCACGCACGCCATATTTTATTACGTCCTGATTACAATCGTTTAGATGTAACAGACGCTACGAAATTTTTGGATAGTATTCGTACCGAAATTGTAAAAGATAGTATCAAATTTGAGAAGGCAGCGAAAGAGTTTTCGGATGATAAACAAACACAAGATGGCGGTGGAATTTTGATGGATCCGCAGACTGGTTCGAGCAAAATGCCATTGGATGAATCAATGGAACCAACGCTTTATTTTATGATTGATAGTATGAAAGTTGGCACGATTACTGCACCCATGCCATACAGAAGCGAAGACGGAAAAACGGGAGTCAGAATCATTTATTATAAAGCAAAACATGCACCTCATAAAGCAAGTTTGAACGATGATTTTGAGAAACTCAAAGATTTTGCCATGATGGAAAAACGTAATGTGGAGATAGAAAAATGGTTCAAAAAAGCTACTGCCGATGTGTATATTAAGATTGACCCAGAGTTTGAAGCATGTAATATTTTTGGTAAAGACCGTGTAAGTGGGGGAGTGGAATACTAATTAAAAATTGAGAATTAAGAATGATTTCAACACTCATATCTTGAATTTCATATCCAGTGTCTGAAAAATTAATCATTAGAGTTATTATAATCCATAAATGAGCAAAGTTAAATTTACTTCGGACGTAGAAGCTGCAGATGCCCTCAAAGTGGCGTTTAATCAATTACAAAAAGAAATCGGACAGGTAATTGTCGGACAAGACGAGACCGTTCGTTTACTCCTCACAGCTATTTTCTGTCAAGGTCACTGCTTATTGGTTGGTGTGCCAGGGCTTGCAAAGACCTTGTTGATTCAGACAATGGCTTCGGCACTTGATTTGGATTTCAATCGTATTCAGTTTACGCCCGATTTAATGCCATCGGATATTTTGGGTTCAGAAACCCTTGATAATGAGCGTAATTTTCGCTTTATCAAAGGACCCGTATTTGCCAATATCGTTTTGGCAGATGAGATAAATCGTACTCCACCAAAAACGCAATCTGCTCTGCTTGAAGCCATGCAAGAGTTTGCCGTAACAGTTGGTGGAACGAAGCATAGTATTGGTCGTCCGTTTTTTGTATTGGCAACTCAAAACCCAATCGAACAAGAAGGAACGTATCCATTGCCCGAAGCACAGCTCGACCGTTTTATGTTTATGGTAACGCTCGATTATCCGTCGTATAAACAAGAACTCGACATTGTAAAAAATACAACTTCTGACCGCAAAACTACTGTTAATAAAGTACTTACGGGCGAAGAGATTTTATACTTCCAACATTTAGTACGCCGTGTTCCGGTGCCAGATAACGTAGTTGAATACGCAGTTGGATTAGTACATAAAACTCGTCCAAATTCAGAATTAGCATCTGCCGAAACCAACAAATATTTAGAGTGGGGTGCAGGCCCAAGAGCCTCTCAGAACTTGATTTTGGGGGCGAAATGTAATGCACTCATTAATGGTAAATACTCGCCTGATATTGAAGATGTGAAAGCCGTAGCGGTATCGGTGCTTCGCCATCGTTTAGTACGTAACTTCAAAGCTGAGGCAGAAAACGTTTCGGTAGAAGAAATTATCAAGAAAATGTTATAAGTTTATATAAGGTTTGACGCACAAAAAAAGCTCAATGAT
Organism: Emticicia sp. W12TSBA100-4; assembly: GCF_040253585.1. Classification (NCBI taxonomy): domain Bacteria; kingdom Pseudomonadati; phylum Bacteroidota; class Cytophagia; order Cytophagales; family Leadbetterellaceae; genus Emticicia; species Emticicia sp. W12TSBA100-4. The sequence goes on along the minus strand of NZ_JBELAU010000022.1, from coordinate 7,020 downwards.
GCAAATCGTTGAGCTTTTTTGTTGGTTGATATATTTTACTCCTCATTCATCAAAGTCTCATAAACCAGCATCAAAATACCATCCTTCAGACCTAAATCTGGCACCATGATTTCAGTTGCACCAGCCCATTTCATTACTGAAATATAGATATCCGATGCAGGAACTATCACATCAGCACGGTCGGCGTTGAGTTGGAGTTTATTCATCCGTTCTTCCAAACTAAATTTTTCAATATAGTTTCGCATTTTTTCGAGGTCTTTTAAACTGGCTTTGTTATCTTTTTTGCTTTCAATCATATTGAAAAGTTTCGAGATATTTCCGCCCGTTCCAACCGCAACCACATTTTCATGGCTTGGAATGCTGGCATCGACCCACGCTTGCATCTTTTTCCAAACATCAGGTGCTTCTTTATGCTCCAATAAGCGTACCGAACCAATTTTAAATGATTTTGCCGCAATTTTTTTCTGACCTTTATAAATGTTCAATTCTGTACTTCCGCCGCCCACATCAATGTGCAGATAAGTGCGGTCATCATCAAGTACCGTAACGATCACATTATTGATTAGCTCTGCTTCTTGTTCGCCCTCAATCAGATGAATCTCCATGCCCAGCTCGTTTTTGATACGCTCAACAATATTGGCACCATTTTCGGCTTCACGCATGGCACTTGTAGCACAAATCATGTATGCATCTACTTCATGGAGTTCCATCAAAAGCTGATATGCTTGTAATAGTTTCTTTATTCGAGCCTCGCTGGCGTGCGAAATTCTTCCACCATTAAATACATCCATGCCCAAACGAAGAGCAAAACGTACGTATTCAACTTTTTTGAAACTAATTTTATTTTTGTTGGTCAATACCGACGAAATTTGCATTCGGGCGGCATTTGAGCCAATATCTATTGCGGCAATTTTCATAAAACACCCCTAACCCCTAAAGGGGAATTATTATTAAAGTTTTTATAAGTCTGCAAAAGTAGTGATTTCGTTTTAAAATAAGTTAATAAATAAAAAAGGTACTGCAATTTCTCGCAGTACCGATTCAAAATGTTTTTTTTTGATTATTTTATTCCAATTCTAACTTGAAATCTTACCAGAAGTAAGTATAAAGTGAGATAATCGTAATGATTACGATAGCTGCCCCAACGGTAAAGCCTGTCGTAGTTTTAAACATCGAAGCATCAATTTCAAGACCTTTCTTTTCGTCAGGTAGTACTAAGCTCAATATAAACATTACAACCACGCAAATCACAAATACCCAACCCATACGGTCAAGGAATGGCATTGCACTCCAGTCAGTTCCTGGAAGCCAGTTGTTGTGCATTGATAAAGCAATCAAGAAACCACCCACAATCGCAAAGAACGCTCCTGCTGAATTGGTTTTTTTCCAGAAAAAGCCCATAATAAAGGCTGCAAAAATACCTGGTGAAAGTAAACCTGTCATTTCTTGGATAAATTGGAACCCGCCTTTTTTCTCAATTCCCATGAATGGAGAAATCACAATCGCTAATATCATTGCAATTACAATAACAACTCTTCCAACTACAACCAGTTGTTTTTCACTCATATCTTTGGCAAAATATGGGCGGAAAACATCCAACGTAAAAATCGTAGAAATACTATTGGCTTTACCTGCCAATGAAGCCACAACTGCCGCAGTAAGTGCTGCAAATGATAGCCCTTTTAGGCCCATTGGTAATAGATTTAATAAAACAGGATAAGCTCTATCTTGATTGAAAGTACCATCTACACCCAACATTTCTTGTTGGAACATTCCTTTTTGATACAACGCATAAGCAGCAATACCGGGCAAAGTCACAATTACAGGCATCAATAACTTCAAGAATGCCGCAAACAATAAACCATTACGAGCGGTGTCGAGGTCAGCACCTAACGCTCGTTGCGTAATATACTGATTACAACCCCAATAATTGAGATTTACAATCCACATTCCACCAAAAAGAACCGTCAAACCAGGAAGCGACATATAATGCGGGTTTCCTTTAGGGTAAATCATGTGGAAGTGGTCGTCGTGGTTCTGAGTCATTAGTTTGAAGCCATTTGCCAAACCTTCCATTCCGTATTTGTCAGAAACCAACGTCACTGCTAAGTAAGTAGCGGCTAAACCACCGATTACCAAGAAAAATACTTGAATCACATCAGTAAAACCGATTACTTTCATGCCACCAATGGTAATAATAATGGCAAAAACTGCCAAGAAAACCATACAAGTATAGAAATCTAAACCCGAAATACCCGAAACTGCCAAAGCTCCTAAGTAAAGAATCGAAGTAAGATTTACCATGATATAAAGCAATAACCAAAATATTGCCATAATCAAACTCACAGTTTTGTTGTAGCGTTGGCTCAAAAACTGTGGCATTGTAGAAATGTTATTTTTTAGGTAGATAGGCATGAAGAATACTGCCACAATAATTAAAGTTGCTGCCGCCATCCATTCATAAGTCGAGATACCCAAGCCCATTGAAAAACCGTTGCCCGACATTCCAATCATCTGCTCGGCTGAGATATTAGAGGCAATCAACGATGCTCCAATTGCCCACCAAGTAAGTGAGCCTTCGGCCAAGAAAAAATCCTTGGTTGATGTTTGTGCCGATTTTTTTTTGTTGTAAATCCAGTAGCCGTAGCCTGCCACAACGATAAAATAAAATAGAAAAACTAAGTAATCCAGTGTTTGTAGTTTTTGCATATTGCTTAGGGTTAATTAATAAGTGTCAAAAATACATTTTAAATTTTGCTTAAACAAAATAAGAGATAAAATTTGCTTTTTCAAAGAAAAATCATGGTTTTTAGAAGAACACGATATTGAGAAGAAATTAACCGTTCAATAAGAATTTTACAAACAATACTTATTTTTTTGTAATGAAGCAAGATTTGCCTATTTTTACGAAAAAACTGTCCCGTTTTGAATAGAAATACAATCAGGCTTCTGGTTTTACTCGGTACGCTTTCGATTTCGGGAATTATTGCTGTGCAAGCCTACTGGGTAAAACGTGCTTTCGACTTAAAAGAACAACAATTCAGACAAACCGTCATGATTTCGCTGCGAAACGTTGCGAACCGAATATCTACGCTTTATAAACTCTCTAAATTTGATAATCCAGTCACGCAGCTTTCGTCTGATTATTACGTGGCAAATCTTAGAGTTCCGCTTGATGCTGATATACTTGAGCATTACCTGAAAGAAGAGTTTAAAAAACAAAATCTGAATACTCCATTTGAATATGGCATCTATGACTGTGAAAGTGAAAATATCGTTTATGGTTCTTATATTGATGCCGATTTTGAGCCAAGTAGCGTTTCTACGAAACCTTTGCCTAAAACCGACAAATATCTCAATTATTTTGGCGTAAGGTTTCCGAGTAAAACCAGTTATTTGGCCAGTAGGCTCGATATTTGGTTAATTTCTTCGCTTATTACGCTGGTCGTGACAGTATTTTTTGGTTATGCTATGTTCGTGATTTTACGCCAAAAACGCCTCAGCGAAGTACAGCGAGATTTTGTAAATAACATGACGCACGAGTTTCAGACACCAATTTCAACGATACGTATCGCAACCGATGTTTTGAGCCAGCCTAAAATAATGGAGCAGCCCGAACGTTTGAAAAAATACGTACAGATTATCCGTCAAGAAAACAATCGACTTAAAACTCAAGTCGAAACGGTACTGAATACTGCTCGTTTGGAAAGAGGAAAAATGGAATTGGATATTCAGCTTCAAGAGTTGCATAGTTTGATAAATGAAGTAACAGAAGGTGTGCAAGCCGAACTTGAAGATAGTTTAAAAGTAGAGCTAAACGCAACTAAATCAAGTATATATGCCGATCGTACCCAATTGGTTAGTTTGATAAGAAATTTGCTCGAAAATGCTATAAAATATTCTCCACGACCGCCGAGTATAACGATTCGTACTGAAAATGTAAATGATACTTTAGTGTTTTCGGTGGCAGATAAAGGTATTGGTATTCCGAAAGAAAGTATTGCAAAAATATTTAATAAATTTTATAGAGTTCCGACAGGTAATTTGCATAATGTAAAAGGTTTTGGTTTAGGGTTGAGTTATGTGAACCAAATCATAAAGGCCCACAAATGGCAAATAAATGTAGAGAGTGAAGTAGGAGAAGGGACAACTTTTAAAGTGACGATGAAGCAAGATGCTTAGTTACTGGTTGATTGGTTACTGGTAAACTTCGGGGTCGTCCACGGTACGCCGCTGCCGTGCAGTTATTAGTTTTCTCTTTTAAACTTTGCCAGTAAACTGAATGCAACTCACAAATAAACCAGTTTCCCAATAACCGTACAGGCGGCTCCGTAATTCCCTTATAACTAATTAGACAATGCCCAAAATATTATACGTTGAAGATGACCCAAATCTCGGGTTTGTGACAAAAGATAATCTCGAACTCGAAGGTTTTGATATTGTACATTTTCAAGATGGAAGAGAGGCTTGGAAGAGTTTTAGCAAAGAGAAATATGACCTTTGTTTGCTTGATGTGATGTTGCCCGAATTAGATGGTTTTTCGTTGGCTGAGAAAATCAGAAAGCAAAACCTACAAGTGCCGATTATCTTTCTTACTGCCAAAATCATGCAAGAAGACCGCATCGCTGGCCTAAAAATTGGTGGTGATGACTACGTAACAAAACCTTTCAGTATCGAAGAATTGTGTCTGCGAATAAAGATTTTCTTGAAACGAAAAGAAGTTTCAAAAGAACAAATACAAGGCTCTTCTACTTGGAAAGTTGGCTTGTATGAGTTTGATTATCAGCAACTTAGTTTAAGATCAAACACGAAAACTGAACAACTTACGCATCGTGAAGCCGAAGTATTGAAGTTTTTGTGCGAACGAAAAAACCAAGTTATCAAACGTGACGAAATCTTAACTGCCATCTGGGGACGTGATGATTATTTCTTGGGCCGAAGTCTTGATGTTTTTGTAACCCGCCTAAGAAAAATGCTCGCCGAAGATTCTTCTATCAAAATCGAAAACGTTCATGGAATCGGATTTAGATTTGCGTGTTGATTGTTATGATTAAATGATAGAATATTTTTGCATTTTTGAAACTTCAAGAATGCAAAAACACTTTTTACCAGTAACCAATATCAAATAGGCAAAACGGTTGTGCTTTTCACCTCCGACATCACAAAAAAACTGTGTATCAACGATACCCCCGATAACACCGATAATTTCTGCTGGTGAAATTGATGGTAACTTTCCATATCTGGCACAACTATTTTGAGCATATAATCAAAACTTCCTGATACAAAATTACATTCTACCACTTCGGGCAAATTCAAAATTGATTGATTGAAACCTTCGGACGTATCATGGGTTTGCTTAATGAGCGTAACTTGACAATAAACCGTCAGGTTCTGTCCCAGCTTCTTTTTATTCAAAATCGTTACGTATTTTTCAATGATACCTTCTTGTTGTAAGCGTTTCACACGGTCGTGTACGGGTGTGAGCGAAAGATTTATTTGCTTCGCAATATCTTTCAAAGTCAGATGAGCATCTTCTTGCAGTAATCTGAGAATTTTTTTGTCGGTTTCGTCGAGAGTCATAAAATATTGAATGAGAATGATAGAATTTTTTTCTTTTTAGAACTTAGAAAAGGTGCCTTTGGAGTAAATATTTCTTTGTAAATATTATATAGAATGAAATAATTCTTTTTTTTTCAAATATATCAATAATATTTTCTTTATACACTAATTTTGTGGTGCAATTATACTTCATCATATAAAATATACATCTCCGCTACGGTTTTGCCGTAGCGGAGAGCAATTACACTTCATCAATATAACATTTCAGTATTATGATAATCGGAGTACCAAAAGAAATCAAGAACAACGAAAATCGTGTAGCTCTTACGCCAGCAGGTGTAGCCGAACTTAAAAAACATGGTCATACCGTTTACGTGCAAGCAACTGCGGGAGTGGGAAGTGGTTTTGGCGATGCCGAATATACCGCTGCAGGAGCAACGATGTTGCCAACGATAGAAGAAGTTTACGGCATTGCCGAAATGATTATCAAAGTAAAAGAGCCGATTGAGCAAGAGTATAAACTCATCAAGAAAGACCAATTATTGTTCACTTATTTCCACTTTGCCTCGTCTGAGCCGTTGACTCATGCCATGATTGAGCGTGGAGCAGTTTGTTTGGCTTATGAAACTGTTGAGAAAACTGACCGTAGTTTGCCATTATTGGTACCGATGTCAGAAGTTGCTGGTCGTATGGCGATTCAGGAAGGTGCAAAATATTTAGAGAAACCATCGGGTGGAAAAGGTATTTTGTTGGGTGGTGTGCCAGGCGTTCCGCCAGCCAAAGTTTTGGTTTTAGGTGGTGGAATCGTAGGGACACAAGCTGCTAAAATGGCCGCTGGATTGGGTGCAAGAGTAGTGATTATGGATGTAAGTTTGCCACGTTTACGTCATTTGTCAGATATTATGCCGCCAAATGTGACTACAATCATGTCGAACCATTATAATATTCGTGAAGCAATCGCTGAAGCAGATTTAGTAGTTGGAGCGGTATTGATTCCAGGAGCAAAAGCTCCGCATTTGATTACCCGTGATATGTTGAAATTGATGCGACCAGGTACCGTTGTAGTTGACGTAGCAGTTGACCAAGGTGGTTGTATTGAAACTTGTACGCCAACAACGCACGAAAATCCGACTTTTATCATTGATGAAATCGTGCATTATTGCGTAGCCAATATGCCAGGTGCTGTGCCTTATACTTCAACTTTGGCTTTGACAAATGCTACTTTGCCGTATGCAGTTCAGTTGGCCAATAAAGGTTGGAAAAAAGCATGTAGTGAAAACGAAGAATTGAAAAAAGGGCTCAACGTAGCCAACGGTAAGATTGTTTATAAAGGTGTTGCCGATGCGTGGGGACTTGAATTTAACGAAGTAGAAGATATTTTAGCGTAAGAAACTTCATCACCACTAAATAAAGTATGCCTTTTCTCTGCAAAGAGGAGAGGCTTTTTTTGTGATGAAAATA
>NZ_JBELAU010000021.1:0-62660 GCF_040253585.1 Emticicia sp. W12TSBA100-4 | reverse complement strand
TTCAATTTTTACTCGAAGTGTTACGACAGCTCAGCAAAATATAAATAATAAATAAAAAGCATTTACATCAACAATCGTTAATCATCAATCCTTAATCTATAATTCAAATCAAATATTATAGATTAAGGATTAGAAAATGAAGATTGAAGATTAAGAAATTTTAAAATTAGCAATATGGAATTAAATAAATTCAGCCGCACCCTTACGCAAGAAGTTCATAACCCTGCTGCTAAAGCCATGCTTTATGGTATTGGTCTGACAGAAGAAGATATGCAGAAAGCTCAAATCGGTATCGCAAGTACTGGTTATGAAGGAAATACCTGTAATATGCACCTCAACGGGTTATCTGTTCACGTAAAGAAAGGTATCCAAGAAAACGGAATGGTGGGCTTAATTTTTCATACAATCGGAGTTTCGGATGGTATGACAAACGGCAATAATGGCATGAGTTATTCATTACCAAGCCGTGATATTATCGCTGACTCGATTGAAGATATTGTAGCTGCTCAATGGTACGATGGCGTAATTGCCGTAGTTGGTTGTGATAAAAATATGCCCGGGGCAATGATGGCAATTGCAAGATTGAACCGCCCTGCAATGTTGGTTTATGGAGGAACAATTCGTACTGGACAATATAAGGGTAAAAAACTCGACATCGTTTCGGCTTTTGAGGCATTAGGGCAAAAATTTGCAGGTACAATCTCAGATGAAGACTACGAAGGAGTTATAAAAAATGCAATTCCGGGTGCGGGTGCTTGTGGTGGGATGTACACCGCCAACACAATGGCATCTTCAATGGAAGCAATGGGCTTGACTCTACCAAATTCATCGAGCTACCCAGCCACACACGAAGGCAAAAAAGCAGAGTGTATTGCCATCGGTGCTGCCATGAAGAATATGTTGGAGAAAAACATTTGTCCACGTGACATCATGACTCGCAAGGCATTTGAAAACGCCATGACGATGGTAATGGTGATGGGTGGCTCAACAAATGCAGTTCTTCACTATTTGGCCATTGCAAGTGCCGCAGGTGTAGAATTTACACTAAAAGATATTCAAGATATTTCAGACCGTACACCATTAATAGCAGACTTGAAACCATCGGGCAAATATTACATGGAAGATATGCTCGAAATCGGTGGAGTTCCTGCTTTGATGAAGTATTTGCTCAAAAAAGGCTTTATTCACGGTGATTGTATGACGATTACAGGCAAAACAGTAGCCGAAAACTTAGAAGACGTACCAGACTTAGATTTTGATACACAAAAAATCATTCAACCAATCGAGTCTCCAATCAAGCCAACTGGTCACTTACAGATTCTTTATGGAAATCTGGCTGAAGGCGGAGCAGTGGCAAAAATCACAGGAAAAGAGGGTGAAAAATTTGAAGGAATTGCCAAAGTTTGTGAGCGTGAAGAAGAAGTGATTGAGTTCTTAGAAAAAGGTGAAATCAAGGCGGGTCACGTAATCGTAATCAGAAACGAAGGCCCTAAAGGTGGCCCGGGAATGCCCGAAATGCTTAAACCAACGTCAGCCGTGATGGGTGCAGGTCTCGGAAATAGCGTAGCAATGATTACAGATGGACGTTTTTCGGGCGGAACACACGGTTTCGTAGTTGGACACATCACACCAGAGGCTTTTGAAGGTGGAACAATCGCTTTGGTAAAAGATGGCGATAAAATCACGATTGATGCCGTAGATAATCAATTGATTTTGCACGTTTCAGACGAAGAATTGGCCGAACGTAAAGCTGCTTGGAAACAAATTCCATCAGAACACACAAGAGGCGTACTTCGTAAATATATCAAAAACGTAAGTTCGGCCAGCGAAGGTTGTGTAACGGACTTGTAAGAAATACGGAGTACAGCAAAACAACTAAAAACTTCATCCTAAAATATCTCAGACGATATGGGAAATTTACTCGAAATCGAATTAAAACAAGAAACACTCGTAGCACCCGCTGAAGCGAAAGAAGGTCAAACTTTTCTTTCGGGAGCTCAAGCCATGATGGAGTGTTTATTGGCCGAAAGTGTAGAAAATATTTTTGGTTATCCAGGTGGGGCAATTATGCCTACCTACGATGCCCTTTATGATTATATTGATAGAATAAAACACACCTTAGTTCGCCACGAACAAGGTGCTGGACACGCTGCACAAGGTTATGCTCGTGTAAGCGGACGCACGGGTGTTTGCTTAGTAACTTCTGGCCCAGGAGGCACAAACCTTATTACGCCTATTGCCGATGCCATCATTGACTGCACGCCTTTGGTTTGTATTGTTGGACAAGTAAAATCGACTTTATTGGGAACTGATGCTTTCCAAGAAACTGATATGATTGGTGTTACTACGCCAGTTTGTAAATGGAATTATCAGATTACCGACCCCAACGAAGTGCCAGAAATCATGGCAAAGGCTTTCTTCATTGCTAAGTCAGGAAAGCCTGGCCCAGTAGTAATTGATTTTGCTCGTGATGCACAGGCTGCTAAAATGACGAAGCCTTTTGTCTATAAAAAGGTAGAGAAAATGGTAAGTTATAGCCCACGTATTGTGCCAAAACAAGACCAAATCGAGAAGGCAGCCGAGCTTATCAATAAGGCTAAACGCCCATACATTTTGTTCGGACATGGAGTTTTGATTGCTGATGCCGTTCAAGAATTACTTGACTTTGTTGAAAAAACAGATATTCCTTGTGCAAGTACATTGCTTGGACTTTCGGCAATGCCAAATAATCACCCAAATTACATGGGTTGGTTGGGTATGCACGGAATGTACGCTCCAAACGTAATGACCGACGAGTGCGATGTTTTGATTGCCATCGGTATGCGTTTCGACGACCGTGTGACGGGAGATTCGACCAAATTTGCTCCGCAAGCAAAAATCATTCACATAGAAATTGACCCTTCGGAAGTTGATAAAATCAAAAAAGCAGAAGCACCCGTTATCGGCGATGCCAAAGAAGCCTTGAAAATGCTTATGCCTTTAGTAAAAAAAGGCGATTTTACTGGCTGGAAAAATGAATTCCGTAAACTTGATGTAAAAGAATACGATAAAGTTACGCTCCGTGATTTAAACCAAGAAGGTAAAATCAAAATGGCAGAAGTGGTAGCTTTACTTTCGGATAAAACTAATGGTGAGGCTTGTATCGTAGTTGACGTTGGTCAGCACCAAATGGTTACGGCACGCTATTACCAATTCCGTAAACCAAACTCATACATTGCTTCTGGTGGACTCGGAACGATGGGCTTTGCGATTCCTGCATCGTTTGGTGCGAAAGTCGGAGCTCCAGACCGTGAAGTAGTCGGAATCATCGGTGATGGTTGTTTCCAAATGACGATTCAAGAACTCGGTACAATCGCTCAAAGTGGTTTGGCCGTGAAGATGATTATCTTGAATAACAACTTCTTAGGAATGGTGCGTCAGTGGCAACAATTATTTTTTGATAATCGCTACTCATTCGTAGAACTTCAAAATCCAGATTTTATTACAATCGCTAAAGGTTTCGGAATTGACGGACATACATGTTCAGAAAGAGAAAATCTAAGCGATTCATTGGATAAAATGTTGGATTCTAAAAAAGCCTATTTACTCGAAGTTATCGTCGAAAAAGAAGAAAACGTATTCCCGATGGTTCCTGCGGGAACAAGCGTCAGCGAGATTCGCTTGGAGTAGCCCCCTTGCCGCTGCGGCGGACCGCCCCCAATGGGGGTAAAAGGTGGTATTTAAATATTAATCATTTTTAAACAAAAATGTTTAAAAGTAAAATTCCCCCATCGGGGGTTAGGGGGCTGTTATGACAACATACACTATTTGCGTATTTACCGAAAATAGCATCGGATTACTCAACAAAATCACAATCATATTTACCCGTCGCAGAATCAACATTGAGTCGCTGACGGTTTCGGAAACTGAGCGTAAGGGTATTTCTCGTTTCACCATCGTTATCAAACACGAAAAACGTGAAGAAGTAGAAAAACTCGTACGCCAGATTCGTAAAATTATCGAAGTTTTAGCTGTTTTCGGCTATCTCAACGAAGATATTGTTTACAACGAAATCGCTCTTTTCAAGATTTCTACTCCACTCAATGGCAAGTCCGTTGATGTAGAAATCATTAACAAGGTTTATAAAGCATGGGTAGTATATTGGGGGCTTGACTATGTGGTTATTGAAAAAACAGGCACAGAAACCGAAATTTTTGAATTTTTCAAATACATCAAACCGCACGGAATCATCGAATTTGTGCGTTCGGGAAGGGTTGCCGTAGGAAAAACCCCTAAAGGCTTAATTGAATATTTACCAGAGGAAATTACCGAATGGGAGTATTATTTGTAAATTTGTCTTAAACTTTGATTTAACAGATTTACTGATTTTTATGAAAATGATTTACATAAATATCCAAAATTAATTGAAGAAATCAGTGCAATTTTTCAAATCTGCTAAATCAAAGTCATGATTGATGAAAAGTACAAATATTCAGCTTTAACGGGAAAAATCATAGGTTGTGCATTAGAGGTTCATAAAGTTTTAGGTAATGGCTTTCAAGAAGTTATTTACCAAAGAGCTTTAGAAGTAGAATTCAAGAGAACAGGCATTTTGTATCATCGAGAGTTTGAAATGCCAATTATTTATAAAAACGAACACGTTGGTACAAGAAGAGTTGATTTTTTAGTAGAAGAGCATATAAGCGTTGAACTAAAAGCAATCATTAAACTTGAAAATGTACACTTTGCCCAAGCTATCAACTATTTAGAAGCATATAACTTAGAGGTTGGCTTACTCCTAAATTTTGGTAGTGAAAGTTTAGAAATGAAAAGATTATTAAACTCAAAATACAAATCAATCTGAATCATAATTTACTAAAATTTAAGATTTATTAGAGAAAAGACATTTTCTGTTAAATCCCAAAATCAGTTAAATCAAAGTTCAGACAATTAAATAGTTGTCGCATTCAATAAAACAAATTCAATAAAAATGGCAAAATTAAATTTCGGCGGTGTTGAAGAAGAAGTAGTAACCCGTGAAGAGTACCCACTCGAAAAAGCGAGAGAGTTCTTGAAAAAACAAACTATTGCAGTAATTGGCTACGGTGTACAAGGCCCAGGTCAAGCAATGAACATGCGTGACAATGGTTTCAACGTAATCGTTGGACAACGCCCTGGTAAAACTTACGACAAAGCAGTTGCTGATGGTTGGGTTCCAGGTAAAACTCTTTTCAATATCGAAGACGCATTGAAAAAAGGTACAGTTATTTGTTTCCTTTTGTCAGATGCAGCTCAAATTGCCTTATGGCCAACAGTGAAACAATACCTCAAAAAAGGTAAAACTTTATATTTCTCTCACGGTTTCGGTATCACGTACAGCAAAAAAACGGGTATTAAACCACCTAAAAACGTTGACGTTGTATTGGTAGCTCCAAAAGGTTCGGGTACTTCACTTCGTCGTTTGTTCGTTGAAGGAAAAGGTCTTAACTCATCTTTCGCTGTTTACCAAGATGCTTCGGGTCACGCACGTGAAACGGCCATCGCAATGGGTATCGGTGTAGGTTCGGGTTATTTATTCGAAACAGATTTCTACCGTGAAGTAACATCTGACCTTACTGGTGAGCGTGGAACGTTGATGGGTGCTATCCAAGGTATTTTCGCTGCTCAATACGAAGTATTGCGTGAAAATGGTCACTCTCCATCAGAAGCTTTCAACGAAACTGTTGAAGAATTAACTCAGTCATTGATGCCATTAGTTGCAGAAAACGGAATGGATTGGATGTATGCCAACTGTTCAACAACTGCACAACGTGGTGCGTTAGACTGGTGGAAACCTTTCCACGATGCTACAAAACCAGTTTTCAAGAAATTGTATCAAAGTGTAAAATCACAAAAAGAAGCTGCTCAATCAATCTCTCGTAACTCTGAGCCAGATTACCGTGAGAAATTGGAAGTTGAATTAGCTGAACTTCGTGAGTCGGAAATGTGGCAAGCAGGTAAAACTGTTCGTAGCTTACGTCCAGAGAGAAACTAATGATAGTCCAAAGTCGATAGACGACGGACGACAGTTTCAAAAATATATTTATTACAGAAAGCACAGGGGCAAAATCTCTGTGCTTTTTGTATATTTGAATTTCATAAAATAAGCCTTCATCACATGACCAAAATAAAGTCAGAAATCATATTTCCTGATTTAGACAATATCTATCTTGCTGCCGAGCGTCTGCAAGGAGTGGCCGTTCACACACCTTTGATGCACAATCTGAATCTTTCGGAGCGTTATGGAGCAAATATTTACCTCAAACGTGAAGATTTGCAAGTAGTACGTTCTTACAAAATCAGAGGGGCTTTCAATAAAATGGCGGCTTTACCAAAAGAGCAACTTGAAAAAGGTGTTGTGTGTGCCAGTGCGGGCAATCACGCACAGGGGCTTGCGTATGCGTGTAGAAAACTGCAAGTAAAAGGTACAATCTTTATGCCTACCACCACACCCGCTCAGAAAATCAAGCAAGTGGGTATGTTTGGAAAAGAGTTTGTGAAAATCGAACTCGTAGGCGACACTTACGACGATGCCTATTATGCCGCAAAAAAATATTGCGAAGAGCAAAACGCTACTTTCGTGCATCCATTCGATGATTTGCAGGTAATGGAAGGACAAGGAACAGTAGGCTTAGAAATTTTCAAAGATTCTAATTTCAAAATTGATTATTTGGTTTTTGCCATCGGTGGTGGCGGCTTAGCTTCAGGTGTTTCGACGGTTTTTAAGCAACTTTCGCCCAAAACCAAACTCGTGGCCGTTGAACCGCTTGGCTCACCAACCATGAAAACCGCCTTGGAGCAAGACCAAGTAGTTACGCTCGAAGAAATTGATAAATTTGTAGATGGAGCGGCCGTAAAACGTGCAGGAGATTTGACATTTCAAGTTTGTAAACAAAATCTCAATCACGAAATTTTGTTGATTCCCGAAGGGAAAGTTTGCTCTACGATTCTTCAACTTTATAACGAAGAAGCCATAGTAGCCGAGCCAGCGGGAGCATTATCAGTTTCAGCTCTCGACTTTATAAAAGATGAAATAAAAGGCAAAAATGTGGTCTGTATCATCGGTGGAGGAAATAATGATATTACTCGAACCGAAGAAATAAAAGAGCGTTCGTTGCTTTATGAAGGGCTCAAACATTACTTCATTATTCGTTTCCCACAGCGTGCTGGGGCATTCAAAACTTTCTTGAATGATGTACTAAGCCCAACCGATAATATTGTATTTTTTGAATATTCCAAGAAAACCGCTCGTGAACGTGGCCCCGCATTGGTCGGTATCGAATTGAAGCAACAATCTGACTTCCAGCCACTTATCAAACGCATGAAAGAAAACAACGTTCAGTTCGAATACATCAACGATAAACCCGAACTTTTCGAGTTTTTGATATAGTTTATTCCAAAAAGCATAATAAAAGAAGGGCTTTCATTATCTTTGCACCGTGAAAGCCCTTATTCTGATTCAATGTATCTACTTTTTATAGTATTATTTCTTGTTTTTCTTTGGCAAATTCATCGGAATACTTCGTATATTTCAGAAAGCCTCAATGATTATCTAATCAAGTTTTTTGTTGGATTGGTTTCTTGTATTATTCCAACAGGTTTCCTTTTGTCTGAACTCAATCAGATTAGCAACGCCGTATCTTGGGGTTTTGGCGTAAACGTTTTAGCTTTTTTGTTTTATTTCTTTTTCAAGAAAGTCACCGAAAATCATCAATATTCGCTCAGAAATTCATTAAAAACACTTCCCAAAAATCTGACTGAAATCTGGCAAGAACAAAGCTTTTTAGGAAAATCCGTGTTTGGTATTTTAGGCATAGGTTTGCTGATTGTCAGCATTTTAAATGTAGGAATGTTTTTCTTGACTTATCCCAATGAATGGGATAGTATGACAGGACATTTGGTAAAATGTGCGTTGTATCTCCAAAATGGCAACATGAATCGCCTACAAGGCACCACTTGGACGATTGATTTTTACCCAAATTCATTACCAACTTTGCAAATGTTTGGGTTTCATCTTTTTGGTGAACAAGGCTTTAAGGTTATACATTACCTATCTTACTGGCTTTTTGCAATTTCAGCTTACGGAATAGCTTTCAAAATAGCCGCTAATAAGGCAGCATCTTTACTCGTTTTTTTGCTATCGGCTTTACTCCCAACGGCTTTGGTACAAGCAACAACTACCGAAACCGACATCGTTTTGTCAGCCTATTTAGGTTGTTTGACTTACTTCATGTTTTCGTTTAAAACCAACCCTTCTCGCCTCAACGTTTCGCTCATTGCATTGATGGCAGGTATCTGGATTGGTCATAAAGTTACATTCTTGCTTATTGCTCCCGCAGCAGTAGTTGTGGTATTCCACACGGTGTTGCTGAAAAAGCAATTCTATCAACAAATTAAGGTTTTTATCATTGTTTTTGTAGCTGCAATTAGCATTTATGCCTTACCAACTGGCTATATCGGTAATATCAGAGAATCGAAGAAATTTAGTCTCGGAAGCCTTTCTGCTCCTAAAATGGTGATGCAATGGCACGGTGTTGAGCATTATACAGGAAAAGAAAGAATCAAAAATTTAGCCTTCAATATTGCTCGATACTCTTCTGATTTTTTGAATATGGATGGCCTCAGAAGTTCTCCTTTGGGGAAAGAGTTGAATGAGATTGTACGATATTGGCCTAATAAAATCTTTAGTAAACTGGATCTTGAAGGTGAGCACTTTACGGTTGTTTCGTATTTTTCTTTTGAACATCCAGTAAGATTTTATCTTGAAAGACCCTTTTGGGGATTTATAGGTTTTGGTCTGATACTACCAATTATGCTCATTTTGGGTTGGAAGATTTTACGAAATTTCAAGAAATTGAATAGCGTTGAAAAAAGCCTTTCAGTACTTGCTTTTGCGGCGACACTACACTTTTTATCGCTCTGTTATTCAGCACCTTACGACCCCATTAAGGCTCGTTATTTCCTGAATATGGCGGTTTGGTGTATGCCTATGCTTGCTTTGGTTAGTTTATCATGGCTACAAAAAAAATCTATTTTTAATAAGGTTTTTCTTACAAGCATCAGTTTCTTGATTGTACTTTCTGCCATTCCGACGATTCTATTCATGCGAATACATCCTGTTTTTGGAGAGAAAAATATCTTTAATGCCAATCGTTTAGAACTCATCACGATTGCCCGACCAAATGTTTACGAAGCCTACAAAAAATTTGATGAAATCGTACCTAAAGATGCTATCGTGGCACTCGGAACTCAGCAAGAACACGAAGATTTTGAGTATCCGCTTTGGGGAGCAGATTTTAAGCGAAAACTGATTCCGATTCATCCATTCAGAAGTGCAGTGAAACCGATTCCTGCCGAAGCACAGTACTTATTCTATTCAAAAGGGGTTATTCCATATCAAGAAGGCGATATTCGGCTTAATTCAATCAATAGCAAATCGGATATACTTGTCAATGATAGTGAGTTTTATTTAAGAAAGTTAAAACCCTAACACCCCTAAGCGAACCGTCGCACCGTCCCTAAAGGGGAGTTTCAAATACTATGATAAAAGATATAGTAAAAAATAGCGTTAATAGTGACACCCCTTTAGGGGCTGGGGGTGGTCGGGTACTTGGCATCATGCAGCCCTACGTATTTCCTTATATTGGCTATTTTCAACTCATTAAAGCGGTTGATAAATTTGTAGTGTATGATGATGTAGCATTTATCAATAAAGGGTGGATAAACCGAAATAACATTTTAGTCAACGGCAAAGCCTCCATGTTTACGATTCCGTTGATTGGTGCAAGTCAAAATCGCTTGATTCTGGACATTGAAGTTGATAATTTGGCTGCTTGGAGCAAAAAGTTTTTAAAGACTATTGAGCAATCCTACAAAAAAGCTCCGTTTTATAAAGAAGGCTTCGCAATAGTAGAGCAAGTTTTCAACTTGCCCGCAGCGAATATTGCAGAATTAGCAGTAAATAGCCTGAAAGAAACTTGCAAATACTTAAATATCGAAACCGAAGTCATAGAAAGTTCAACGATTTACAATAACCAAGACCTAAAAGCTCAAGGCCGAATTTTGGATATTTGTTTGCAAGAAAAAGCTAATCATTATATCAATCCGATTGGTGGAATGGCTATCTACGACAAACAACTTTTTGCAGATAACGAAATCTTACTTAATTTTATCAAAGCAAAGCCCATTCAATATAAGCAATTTAATAAAGACGAAGCATCTTTTGTGCCGTGGCTTTCGATAATAGATTTACTAATGTTTTGCTCGGTCGAAGAAATCAACGAACATTTGAATAAATTTGAATTAGTCTGATAAGTCGATAGCCCATAGTAGTGTTTAAAATTCTAAAAACTAAAAATAGAAATGGCAAAAGTAGTAGTTTTCGGTACAGAACTGGTGGCAGAATTAGCCCATTATTACCTCACAAATGATTCAGAACACGAAATCGTAGCATTTACTGTCAATAAAGAATATATCAAGGAAGATAATTTCTGCGGCTTGCCAGTTGTGCCATTTGAAGACGTAACTACACTTTATCCACCCACCGACTACAAATTTTTTGCCCCTTTGAGCGAGCGTAAAATGAATATGGTTCGTGCAAAAGTTTACGCCGAAGCCAAAGAAAAAGGTTATTCTTTTATTTCATACATCAGCTCAAAAGCAACAGTTTTGACCGACCAAATTGGCGAAAACTGTTTTATTTTAGAAGATAATACGATTCAACCATTCGTAAAAATTGGTAATAATGTAGTGCTTTGGAGCGGGAATCATATCGGCCACCACGGTGAAATCAAAGACCACGTTTACTTTACTTCGCACGTAGTTTTATCTGGTCGTTGCGTAGTTGGCGAATATTCATTCTTTGGTGTAAACGCTACTATTAGAGATGGCTGTACGCTCGGTGAAGGTACGCTCGTAGCGATGGGAGCCAACGTAACCAAGGCAAAAACCGAGCCTTGGAGCATTTGGAAAGGAAACCCAGCCGTAAAATCTGAGGTGTCGAGCAAAGACATTAATTTATAATAAAACGTAGATAGCTTTTAAAAACCGCTCAAAAACTCGAACTTTGAGCCTTAATCTTTGAATATTTCTGATAATGAATCAATTTTTTGACCAGTTAATTTGCCCAAAAACACATACAAAGCTTGTTTTATCGGCCGATGGCAAAACCCTCAATAATACTTCAACCGAAGAACCCGTAAGCTACGACGTAAACGACATCGTTGATTTGGTTTACCCAAGAGAGCTTTTCGAGCAAGACCGCAAAGAACAAGTGGCCTACAATGACGCTCACGCTCGCTATGACCGTGGGGTTTCATGGGTTTTTGAATCACTTCACGCCAATGAAGCTGCTACTCGTAAGCAAATGATTAGCTTATTGAAATTAAAGCCAGGCATGAAAGTGCTGGAAGTTGGAGCAGGAACTGGCAAAGATTCAGCTTATATTATTGATAAAATTACCCCAGGTGGCCACGCTGTTTTGTCTGATTTATCGCCAGCGATGTTGAGTCACGCAAAAGAAAAGTTTGCTGATAAAAAAGACGTTACGATTGATTATTTCATCGGAAATGGCTCTTATTTACCATTTGATGATAATTCGTTCGATGCACTTTTCCATTTCGGTGGAATCAATACATTCTCAGAAAGAGCCAAAGCTTTTGAAGAATTCAACCGTGTTGTAAAAGTAGGCGGAAGAGTAGTTGTTGGCGATGAAAGCGTAGGAGCATGGCTTCGTGACCAAAAAACATATCAAATCTTGATGGATGCTAATCCAATGTTTGCTGATTTAGTTCCAATGCAAGATTTACCGAAAAACATCAAAGACGTAAAACTCCAATGGATATTCGGAAATGGATATTACGTTCTTGACTTTAAGAAAACTAAAAAAGCTCCAACGGTAAATGTAAATCTTCAAATTCCAAACAAAGATTTTAAAGATAACTGGAAAATCAGAGCCGAGAGAAATCGTAAGAATAAATAATCCCCAACCCCAAAAGGGTGAAGGAGTGAATTATACCGAAATAATGAGTAATATAGATAACAAAGAATTAGTTAAAACTGGGGGTGTATGGCAGAAAAAGGGCCTCGTTTACAAGCCCGATGGTAGTTTATCACACAGTCGTTCGCATGCCCAAGTACCGTATGCTTACAAGCATAAAGATTTTTTGAGAGTTTATTTCTCTTCAAGAGACGATAACGGCTATTCTCGCCCAACATTTATTGATGTTGATTACGACGACCCAACGAAGATTCTTTACATCCACGATACTTTTGTATTGGATTTAGGAGGCCCAGGTGAGTACGACGAAACAGGTGCAATGCCTTCGTGGTTTGTACCGCAAGCAAATGGAGACATCTGGTTGTATTATACAGGTTGGAACAGAACTCACAACTCATATCGCCTTTCGATGGGACTGGCAGTAAGTACCGATGGCGGTTTGAATTTCAAGAAAATGTTCCGTGGCCCAATTATGGACCGCTCAATTCATAATCCAATTTGGGCAGCACAACCTTCGGTGATGTTTGTCAACGGAAAATGGATGATGTGGCATATTTCAGGTCAGAAATGCGAGTATATTCATGACTACCCAGAGCCATTCTACGATTGCCGAGTTGCTGTTTCAGATGATGGTATCAATTGGACTCCAACAGGTGATGTTGCCCTTCCTTTTGATGATTTCCTACATGCTGTGGGTCGCCCAAGTGTATTTCACGAAGATGGTATTTTCAAGATGTATTACTCTTATCGTCATACCCGAGATTATCGCACCGACCGTAACCAAAGTTATCGTCTGGGCTATGCTGAGTCGATTGATGGCTACAAATGGGAGCGTAAAGATGGTTTAGTTGGTATTCATAAATCAGAAAATCCAGCCGATTTTGACTACCAAATGATAAATTATGCTCACTGTTATGAACATAATGGTAAGAAATATTTGTTGTATAATGGTAATGGTTTCGGAGCAGCAGGTTTTGCCTACGCTGTTTTGGAAAAATAAATCAATTACTGACAATTATCATTATTTTCTCAATCAGTAACATCTAATTTTACTGAAAATTAAAATCCCCCTTTAGGGCGGGATGCGTAATCGTTAGGAATTATGAAAGAACAATTCAACAAAGACGGATATATTATCATCAAAAACTTCTTTTCAAAAGAAGAAATTAATAAAATTTACACCGAAGCACGTAGCCTTTTTGCGTTACAAATAGAGCGGGTTTTGGGCAAAAAAGTTGACATCAACGACCGTGATACTTTCGAGCAAGCCATGTTCGATTTATTCGAAGCTGATTTTACAACTTTTGTGAATACAGGAAAACAAGCTCAACACCTGATTTCGTTGCATCATTTAGGTACTGACCCTAAAATCATCAATGTTTTGAAAGGTTTAGGTTATGAATTCCCGATGATTGGCGTTCGTCCTGCGATGCAATTCAACAGCCGATATTTATCAAAAGGTGGTAGCCACTGGAAATTGGGAGCTCACCAAGATTGGAGAACTGGTCAAGGTTCACTTGATAGTATAGTTATGTGGTTTCCGATGGTTGATTGTGGTGCCGATTTGGGTGCTCTACAAATCGTACCTGCGAGCCATACAATCGGTCTATTGAAAGCAGATACTTCGGGCTATTTAGGAAGTATTCAAGAGGCTATTCCAGAAGAAGATTATGTACAAACTCAATTTGAAGTGGGTGATTTATTAGTGTTCTCGGCATTCTTAGTTCACCGTTCGGGCGAAAATATTACTAAAAACATTCGTTGGTCGATTCAGTTGCGTTATAATAATATGGCAGAGCCGACCTTCAAAGAAAGAGGTTTTCCGATGCCATATATCTACAAACCAGAAGAAAACTTGGTAACTCCTGACTTCCCGAAAAAAGAACAACTCGAAGAGGTTTTCGCATAAAATATCATCGGCGAACATGGATGTTCGCCCCACATAAAAGCAAAGCGTATCAAATTAAGAATAAAACCATTATTTCAGATGGGACTTCTTGATTTGATACGCTTTTTGTGTATTTTCGCCATTATAGTTTTTCATTGATTGAATATTTATTAAAAAAATATTTTTTAATAAATTAAATTATGATAAAATATTATATCTTTCAACCTTAATTATGATGTACTGAAATAAATAATTTTTACCTTTGTGAAATATTTTTATTTTAGCGAATAAAACCAAAAACTACGACAATAATGGAGCAACAGCTTATTACAACTGACCCTATTGCCTACGAAAAGATTCCAACCAAGATTTTTAAAGATTCAAAGGAAGCATCAAATGCCGTGGCTCACGAAATAGCCGAATTAATCAGAGAACGCCAACGCCAAAACCGAAATTGTATTTTAGGTCTTGCTACGGGTTCATCGCCTAAAACGGTTTATGCAGAGTTAATCCGAATGCACCGTGAAGAAGGTTTAAGCTTTAAAAACGTGGTTTCTTTCAACTTAGATGAGTATTTTCCGATGGAACCAGACTCTTTGCAGAGTTACGTAAGGTTCATGAAGGAACAACTTTTCGACCATGTGGATATTCCAAAAGAGAATTATTTTATTCCAGATGGAACAGTTCCTGCAAGCAAAGTAAAAGATTTTAGCGAAGAATATGAGCGTAAAATAGATGCCGTTGGTGGTTTAGATTTTCAATTATTGGGTATCGGTGCAAATGGACACATTGGTTTTAATGAGCCAGGGTCGTTAGTAAATTCTCGCACTCGCTTGATGATGCTCGACCACTCTACTCGTGTAGCGGCAGCTTCTGACTTTGGTGGTAGTTTGGTAAAAGTGCCAAAGAAGGCAATTACGATGGGGGTTGCGAAAATCTTGAGTGCCAAAAGAGTAGTTTTGCTCGCTTGGGGTGAAAGAAAAGCACCCGTTATTGCCGAAGCGGTTGAGGGTCGTGTAACCGAGACAATTCCAGCTTCGTACTTGCAAACTCACCCAAATGCGATGTTTGTCATTGACGAACGTGCTGCTCATGAGCTTACTCGTATGCGTACACCATGGGTTGTAGAAGATGTTGAGTGGACAAGCAAGATGGTTAAGAAGGCTGTTACGAATTTGGCTCTGACGCTCGGTAAACCAATCTTAAAGCTGACTAATAAAGATTATAACGATAATGGTTTAAGTGACCTATTGGCTCGCCACGGACAAGCTTATGAGATAAACATTGATGTATTTAATCAATTACAGCACAGTATTTCGGGCTGGCCAGGTGGAAAGCCTAATGCTGATGACACCAATCGTCCAGAAAGGGCTTTACCTACTAAAAAACGTGTAATTATATTCAGTCCACACCCAGATGATGATATTATCTCGATGGGAGGAACTTTCCAACGTTTGGTTGACCAAGGACATGACGTACATATTGGTTATCAAACTTCGGGAAATATCGCCGTAGCAGATGATGAAGCTATTCGTTTTATTGACTTTGTAGTTGATTTTAATAATAAATTTGGCATCGAAAACAAAGAAACGCAACAACTCTTTGCTGATGCAAAAGAATTTTTGAAGAATAAAAAAGATAGCGATGTTGATACTGATGGAGTAAGATATGTAAAAGGTTTGATTCGTAGGGGTGAAGCAAAAGCCACTTGCCGTTTTGTGGGTATTCCAGAAGAAAACGTGCATTTCATGGATATGCCTTTTTATGAAACTGGACGTATTGAGAAAAAACCATTGGGTGCTGATGATGTAGCAATAGTTGCCAATTTAATTGAATCAATAAAACCTCACCAAGTATATGCCGCTGGCGATTTAGCTGACCCGCACGGCACGCACAAAGTATGTTTAGATGCTATTTTTGCGGCAGTTGAGCAACTCAAACACAAAAACTTCATGAAAGACTGTTGGGTTTGGTTGTACCGTGGTGCTTGGGCAGAGTGGGATATTCACGAAATCGAAATGGCGGTACCGATGTCGCCTGACCAAGTTTTACAAAAACGTATGGGTATCTTTAAGCATCAATCTCAAAAAGATGGTGTGGTGTTCCAAGGAACAGATGCTCGTGAGTTTTGGCAACGTGCTGAAGAGCGTAACCGTGGAACGGCTCAACTTTATAATAAACTTGGCTTGGCAGAGTACGAAGCAATGGAAGCGTTTGTTAGATGGAAATTCTAAGATAATGTTTAATGTTAAATGGTGAATGTTAAATTATGCATCATACAAAAACGGTCGTAAGAATTAATCTTACGACCGTTTTTGTATAAACAATTTACCATTAATCATTCACCATTAAACATCTTACAAGTGAATAACCTCACCATAAGCAGCGGCAGCCGCTTCCATGATGGCTTCTGACATGGTTGGGTGTGGGTGAACCGACTTGATGATTTCCATACCTGTTGTTTCGAGTTTACGAGCTACAACTGCTTCGGCGATCATTTCGGTTACGTTATTACCAATCATGTGGCAACCTAACCACTCGCCGTATTTAGCATCGAAAATAACTTTCACGAAACCTTCTGGCACGCCACCAGCTTTTGCCTTACCCGATGCCGAGAATGGGAACTTACCAACTTTGATTTCGTAACCCGCTTCTTTAGCAGCTTTTTCGGTATAACCTACTGAAGCGATTTCCGGCGAACAATACGTACAACCTGGGATATTTTTGTAGTCAAGTGGTTGTGGGTGGTGACCCGCAATTTTCTCCACACAAATAATACCTTCGGCCGATGCTACGTGAGCCAGTGCTTGTCCTGGAGTTACATCACCGATAGCATAATATCCTGGGATATTTGTCTCAGCATAGCCATTTACTAAGATTTTGCCTCTGTCGGTAGCAATACCTACATCTTCTAAACCAATGTTTTCGATATTTGCTACAATACCTGCTGCTGAAAGCACCACATCCGTTTCGATTTTGATTTCGCCCGTTGGAGTCTTAACAGTTGATACACAACCACTTCCCGAAGTGTCAACTTTCTCTACGCTTGAACTTGTGTAGATTTCTATACCCAACTTCTTGTAAATTTTTGCCAATTCCTTAGAAATATCTTCGTCTTCTACTGGAACGATGTTTGGCATAAACTCTACGATGGTTACTTTCGTACCCATGCTTGCATATACATACGCAAACTCAACACCGATGGCACCCGAACCCATCACCAACATCGAAGCTGGTTGTTTTTCGAGACTCATTGCTTTGCGGTATTCAATTACTTTCTCACCATCAAGCGGCACGTTTGGCAATTGTCTTGCTCTTGCACCCGTTGCAATGATGATGTGCTTTCCTTCTACGTCAGTTTTTTTACCTTCGGCATCAGTAACTTCTACTTTTTTGCCCGGTTTTACTTTTCCGTAACCATTGATTACATCAATTTTATTTTTCTTCATCAAGAAAGTTACGCCTTTGCTCATACCTTCGGCAACGCTGCGTGAACGCTTGATAACTGCACCAAAATCTGCATTGGCTTCGCCAACTTCAATACCGTAATCTTTTGCGTGTTTGATGTACTCAAATACTTGAGCCGATTTTAACAACGCTTTTGTTGGAATACAACCCCAGTTGAGGCAAATACCACCTAAATTTTCTTTTTCGATGATGGCTGTTTTCAAGCCTAATTGTGATGCACGAATAGCAGCTACATAGCCGCCCGGCCCACTTCCAAGTATTACAACGTCGTATTGTGCCATAAAATGTTTCTTGTTAATTGAAAACTCGGTGCAAAATTAGACAAAATAGCTGATACTCAAAAGGTAGGGCAGAATATGTTAGAAATGAGGCAAAAAAGTATTGAATAAGTTTATAAGGGTTGGTAAAATATTTAAAATATTATCCTTCTAAAAGTGATTGGACTTTGATAAGCTTATATCTATACTTATGCACATTCTATTGAAATAGTAAAAAGGAAATATTTAAGAATATTGATAAAGCACTTGGAAAGCATTGTAGGTACACCATAGGTACATTTCTTAGTGACAGTTCAAACAGGGTCCTAAAATTTAGTTTTGTAGATTTTATAAAACTAAATGGCAATGAGAAACTACAATATAGTGCAGTCATTTATAAAGAAGTTTTGTTTTCATAACGTTGGTAATCTATTAAAATTTATGCTGAGTAACTTAATTCAACCTTTATATCGAAGTCTATTTAAAGTGTAATCACAAAAAAACAAGCACCTATGTATATTTATTAAAAAAATTTAAAAACATGATTTTGTTTAATTTACCCTTGTTTTTGTTCTATTTTATGCCATTTGCTTAAAAAAATGAACTATTTAACATTAACAAAACATTTAGCCGTTAATTAAAAATTAATAAAAAATTATTGAGGTGTTAATACATTTATCGGAGAGTTTTAAAACAAAATTTTATTTTAATTTATTAACCTAAGTAAAAGTATGAAGAAAACATTACGACAGTTTTTTTATGCCTTCATCTTTTCTCTTTCAGCGTTTGCGGGTTTTGCCCAAAACATGAAAATTAAAGGAAAAGTAACCGATGATGGAGGTTCTGCACTTTATGGTGTCAACGTATCCGTAAAGGGTTCTACAAAAGGAACAATTTCAGATGACAAAGGTGAATACACAATTGAGGCAGCTCAAGGAAGTGTTCTAACTTTTAGTTATATCGGATTTGCTCCAAGCAACGTAACTGTTGGAAATTCAAGTGTTATTAATGTAAGTTTAACTCCTGAAGCAGGTGCTTTGAATGAAGTTGTTGTAACGGCTTTGGGTATCTCGAAAGAAGCTCGTAAAGTTGGTTACGCTGTAACAACTGTAAGTGGCGATCAAATGACTAAAGCACGTGAAACAAACGTAGCTTATTCCATGGCTGGTCGTGTAGCTGGTTTGAATATCTCGGGTACAAATGGTGGTTCGGGGTCTTCAGCAAGAATTTTATTGAGAGGTATGGCAAGTTTCACTGCGAGTTCTCCTCTGATTGTATTAAACGGTGTGCCGATTGACAATACACAAAGAGGTAGTGCAGGTGAGTGGGGTGGTGCAGATAACGGTGATGGTATCTCAAACCTAAACCCTGATGATATCGAAAGTATGTCGGTTTTGAAAGGAGCTTCGGCATCGGCACTTTATGGTGCAAGAGCAGCCAACGGTGTAATTTTGATCACAACTAAATCTGGTAAAAAAGGCAAAATGTCAGTTGACTATAACCTCAATACTGCTGCCGAACAAGCAATTAACTTTACAGACTATCAGTATGTATATGGTCAAGGTTTAAATGGACAAAAACCAACCAACACAGTTAGTGCATTGAATAGTGGAATGTTGAGCTGGGGTTCAAAATTAGATGGTTCTTCAACTATCCAATTCGATGGCAAAAACTACCCATATTCTGCCGTAAAAAACAATATTAGCAATTTCTATCGTATAGGGTCTTCAATCACTAACTCTTTGGCTATTGCCAGTGGGAATGAAACTGGAAACTTCCGTTTATCACTTGCAAACCTTGACAATAACTCTATTCTTCGTAATAGTGGCCTTGACCGTAAGACATTCAACTTTAACGGTTCGCAGAAATTTGGTCAGAAGCTCAAAGTAGATTTGATGGTGAATTATGTTGATGAGAAAAACACCAACAAACCACAATTGAGCGATGGCCCGATGAATGCCAACAACGTAAATTTCTTGGCAACCAACGTTGA
This sequence comes from Emticicia sp. W12TSBA100-4, assembly GCF_040253585.1. Taxonomy (NCBI): domain Bacteria; kingdom Pseudomonadati; phylum Bacteroidota; class Cytophagia; order Cytophagales; family Leadbetterellaceae; genus Emticicia; species Emticicia sp. W12TSBA100-4. The sequence goes on along the minus strand of NZ_JBELAU010000021.1, from coordinate 43,038 downwards.
CCAATCAATTTTAAATCCTGGCTTTGACGCAAGTACCGAAAATGGTAATGAAATTCAGTATAACGACGATATTTACGTAACCAACCCTTGGTTTGTAGTAAATCGTTATAGAAATGACGTAAAACGTAAGCGTATTCTTTCGGCTATTACGGCTAAATATGATATTACAAAAAATATCTATGGACAAGTACGTTTAGGTTATGACCTATTGAATGACGGAACATTTAAGGTAACACCAACTGGTACAGCTTATTCAAATGGACAAAAAGGTGGATTAGATGATTTATCGAAATCGACAACTTCTGAATTAAATGCCGAGGCTATCTTGGGTGGTAGTTTCAAAGTTGTAGATGACTTTTCAATTGATGCAATTGCTGGTGCAGCTGTTCGTAAAAACAAATACGATATGCTTCGTGTAGGTGGGGGGCCATTCGTGATTCCATTCTTCTACAGCCCATACAACGTTTTATCATTCAACCGTGACTATGGCTATAATGAAAGACAAGCCAATTCGGCTTTCTACTCGCTCGATTTTAATTTCAAAAATCAATTGATTTTATCAACAACTGGCCGTTATGATGCATTCTCAACTTTACCAAAAGACAACTACGGAATCTTTACACCATCGGTTTCGTTGAGCTATGATTTTACAGAACTCGTTAATTCTTCAAAATTAAGCTATGGTAAATTCAGAGCTTCGTATGCAGTAGTAAGCGGTGAACCAGCAAGCCCGTACAGCACATCTCAGTATTACAGTGTAGGAGGTGCCATTCAAGGCATCACAACGGGGTCGTTTAGCAGTACACTACCAAACTTATTCTTGAAACCATATACACTTTCAGAATTTGAACTTGGTACAGAATTGAAATTCTACAAAAATCGTTTAGGTCTCGATTTAGCTTACTTCAACCGTAAAACTAAAAACGAAATCATCAGTGGCTCGTTATCAGAGGCAACAGGTTTCAGTAATCAACAAATCGGTACTGGTTCAACGCAAAACTCAGGTTTAGAGGCCTTAGTAATGGGTGTGCCTGTTGAAACTGGTGGTTTGAAATGGACAACCTCATTCAATTTCACTTGGATTAAAAACAAAATCGTTGAAATCAATGGTTCTGGCTCGGCTGATCAACAGTTAGGTTTAGGAACTTACCGCCCATTAAATGCTAATACTGCTTTGATTAAAGGTTTACCTGGCCCACAAATCATGGCTAATGACTACGTGTATGATGCACAAGGCAGAATTGTGGTTGACGCAACTGGTATTCCTGAAGCATCAGCTCGTAAGCCAATGGGTTCGGTTTTACCTAAGTTCTATGGTGGTTTCAATAACGAAGTTAGCTACAAAAACTTTAACCTATCATTCTTGTTAGACTATCGTTTTGGTAATAAAGTGCTTTCGGCTACAAACTATTATACAATCTTCCGTGGTTTGAATCAAATGACACTCGAAGGTCGTGAAACAGGTGTAGTAGCTGCTGGGGTAACAAAAGATGGTGCAACAAACACAGTAAATGTACCAGCTCAAACTTACTACCAAAACTTGGCACGTAGAATTTCAGCATTGAATGTAATGGATGGAAGTTTCATCAAGCTTCGTCAAGTTACGCTCGGATACTCTTTGAATCCTAAATTTTTAGGCAAAACACCTATCAAATCGGTTGAGCTTTCGTTGGTGGCAAGAAATCTCCTCACGTTGTTGAGACGCACGGACAACATCGACCCAGAGGCTGGTTTCTCACCCGTTCTTAATTATGCAGGTATTGAAGGAAATAGTTTACCATCGACTCGCACGTATGGCTTGAACCTAAATGTTAAATTCTAAAATTAGGCTTAAAATGAAAAAAATAGGATATATATTAATTCTGACCGTATTTTTCTCTTCATGTACTGATAACTTTGAAGAAATAAATACTGACCCGAACCGCACAAGTGCGGCAGTTTTCAACCCTAACTACCTTTTGTCTCAGTCGCAATTTGAATACGGAAATACTGGCTATTCACAGCTATTATTTCAAAGTATGTGGACGCAAGTTTTAGCCTCTACATTCTCGTATTATGGCAATGGTGATAAATATGTAGCTTCTGGTAGCTTTGTTGCGTACCAAGGTCGTGTACATGAAGAGACCTATCGTGCCGCTTCATTATCTTACGAAATGATGAATTTGGTAAAAGATAAGCCAGAAATGTCGAATCTTTACAATGTTGGTACAATCATGAAAGTGCTTTGCATGGCTCGTATTACCGATTGTTATGGCGATGTTCCTTATTCTCAAGCTCTAAAAGCAAAAGAAGGAATCACGCTTCCAAAATACGATACGCAATCAAGCATTTATCCTGGAATGTTGACCGAATTAGATGCCGCAATTACTGCTCTTAGCACATCTAAGGCAAAACCAAGTGCAGATTTGATGTACGGTGGTGATATTGCAAAATGGAAAAAATTTGGTTATTCATTGATGTTACGTTTGGCGATGCGTTTATCTAAAGTAGATGCTGCTGCTGCCAAAACTTGGGCTGAAAAAGCTTTTGCAGGTGGTGTTTTTACAAGTATCGACGACAACGCTAAAGTTTTGACTGATAATGCAACTAACGGAAATAATACAAGTGGTGCATTGAGAGTGCCTGACGATTACCGTGAGGTTCGTTGGAGCAAAACTTTCATTGATTACTTAAAAGCAACTGCTGACCCTCGTTTGGGTGCAATTGCTGAAGTAGCACAAGCAGGTTATGCAAACAACACCAACCAAGCATTAGCTGGTGATAACACTGAGTCAATCCAAATCGGTCTTCCAAATGGTTATGATTTGAGTGGTGGCAATACTGATATTGCTAAACATCCACAATATCCTGGTGCTTCTGGCACAGGTGCTGATGTAGCTCGTGTTGGAAAGTATTCACGTCCACGCACTTCTGTTTTTATTGATAGAAGTGGTGTAAACTTCGTGATGACTTACGCTGAAACCGAATTGCTTTTAGCTGAGGCTAAAGTGAAAGGTTGGAATGTAGGTGCAACATCTGCGGCGGACCACTACAAAAATGGCGTGAAAGCTGCTGCTGCTTCATTAGCACAGTTTAACCCAACTGCAGGCTCAGATGCAGCTATCGCAAAAACAGTAGCGGCAATGGATGATTATTTGACTAAAAATCCATTAAACGTTAGCTCAACTGAAGCTTCTTTGAAGCAAATCAACGAGCAAATTTGGGTAGCAACTGGTATCACTTTCAATTTCATCGAAAACTGGTCTAACTGGCGTCGTTCGGGTTTCCCTACCTTGACTCCAGTTGTATATCCAAACGGATTCTCTAATGGAACAATTCCGAGAAGAATTCCGTACAAATCATCTGAACCATCTTACAATCCTGAGAATTATAAAACTGCAGTAGCAGCTATCAGCGGTGGAGATACGTTCACTGCACGAGTTTGGTGGGATAAATAAGTAGATTTGTTTCATATAGAAGTTAGTAGAAACGGAGCTATATTTGCTCCGTTTCTTTTGTTTAGTTCCAAACCCAATGTTTTTCGAGCAAAACCATGAATCGTCATTCATCAATTTTCATACAATCACTCGTTATTCTTAGTACACTTTTTTTTGCTTCTTGCTCTTCAAAAAATAAGAAATTCGATAAACTTAGCTCAGCCAAAACGGGGGTAACGTTTATTAACAAAATTGAGGAAAGCGAAACTCAAAATGTGCTGAATTACGAATATTTCTATAATGGAGGTGGCGTTGCAGCGGCCGACTTCAATAATGATGGTTTGCTTGATTTATATTTTACAGCAAATCTTTCGAGTGATAAACTGTACATCAACAAAGGTGGAGAATCTTTGAAGTTTGAAGATATTACGGAATCGGCAGGAATTGGCTATAATGGAGAATGGAAAACGGGCGTTTCGGTGGTTGATATCAACAACGATGGCTGGAATGATATTTATGTATCGGTTTCGGGCAATATTGATAATCCTGCTCTTAGAAAAAATAAACTTTATATCAATAATAAAAACTTAACATTCACAGAAAAAGCGGCCGAACTTGGCCTTGATTGCAACGGTTACACCACACAAACAGCATTTTTTGATTATGACAAAGATGGCGATTTAGATGCCTACGTCATGAATCATAATGTAAAAGATTTTAACCGCTTCGATGTGCAGGCGGTTCATGCCATGCGAGATTCACTTGCAGGCGATAAATTACTCAAAAATGAAGGCGGGAAATTTATTGATGTTTCGGTTGAAGCAGGAATCAAAGGAAATCCGATTGGTTTTGGATTGGGGCTTCATATTGCCGACCTCAACAATGATAATTGGCCAGATATTTATGTTTCAAATGATTATATCGAATCAGATTATCTGTATATCAATAATAAAAATGGCACTTTTAGCGATAACATCGCCCAAATGACCGACCACACAAGCTACTATTCGATGGGAAATGATGTAGCCGATTTCAATAATGATTTACTGCCCGACATCTTCACGCTTGATATGCTTCCCGAAGATAATAAACGCCAAAAACTCCTCTTTGGCCCCGATAATTATGAGGCGTATTTATCAATGCTGAAAAATGGTTTTCATCCCGAAATCATGCGAAATATGCTTCAAATGAACAACGGTGACGGAACTTTCAGCGAAATCGGACAAGTATCAGGCGTTTCAAATACCGATTGGAGCTGGTCAGCTCTTTTTGCCGATTATGACAATGATGGTTACAAAGATTTATTCGTTACCAACGGTTATCTGCGTGATTATACCAACATGGATTTCATGAAGTATTATGCCGACCAAAAAAATAGCGGTGAAAACGGAATGCCGTCCAAAAGCATCTTAGAGATTATCAAAGAAATGCCTTCTTCGCTCAACTCAAACTATATTTTCAAGAATAATGGCGATTTGACTTTCTCAAATCTGACCAAAGATTGGGGAATCGAACACCCTGTCAATTCTCACGGAGCAATTTATGCCGATTTAGACAACGATGGTGACCTCGAACTGATTGTTAATAACATGAACGAAGAAGCCAGTATTTACAAAAACCTTCAACAAGAAAACGACCCACAAAATTTTGTTTCGATTAGCTTAAAAAAGAATAATCAAAGCATAGAAGGCACAAAAATATATGCCTATTCGGGAGGTTTGAAACAATACATCGAAGCATCGAATCTTCGTGGCTTTCAGAGTAGTGTGGTTGCACCATTACATTTTGGCTTAGGTAAAAATCAGAAAATTGATAGCGTCCGAATCGTTTGGAACGATAATACAACGCAACTCATTACCAACCTTGCGGTTAATAAAATCTGTACGATAAATTATCAAAAAGGCATCGAATTTCAGCCAAGCATTGAGCCAAATAAGTACTTTGATGAATTCCAAAATGTAGCTTTTAGTCACGGACAAATGCCCTTAAATGATTTTAGCCGACAAGTACTTTTACCACAAATGTACTCGTATCAAGGCCCAGCTTTGGCAGTTGGCGATGTCAATGGCGATAAATTGGAAGATGTGTTTTTGGGCGGCGGAAAAGGTTTCAAAGGAAAAATACTTTTGCAAGATAAAACGGGGACTTTCAGCGAAAAAGAACAAGCCGATTTTAAACAAAACGAACTTTGTACGGATGCCGATGCCGCATTCTTTGATGCTGACCAAGATGGCGACCAAGACCTCTACGTAGTAAGTGGAGGATATGAATATTTGGTTGATGATTTTCTGCTCCAAGACCGCCTCTATCTGAATGATGGCAAAGGAAACTTCACCAAGTCAGAAGATAGAATTCCGCCAATTCGTAACTCAAAAAGTAAAGTTGTGCCGTTCGATGCCGATAATGATGGAGATTTAGACTTATTTCTGACGGGTTATGTAGTTCCGCACAATTATCCTGCTTATAACCCTTGCTCGTTTTTACTCAACGAAAAAGGTGTTTTTAAAGAAGTTTCCAACGAAGTTTTCACCAAACTTGGTGTTGTAACCGATGCCGTGGCGATTGATATAAACAAAGATGGCCTAAAAGATATTGCCTTAGTTGGCGAGTGGATACCCGTAACGCTATTGATGAATCAAAAAGGTGGTTTTCAGAAAAAAGAATTACCAAACCTGAATGGTTTTTGGCAAAGCATCGAAGCCGCTGACCTCGATAACGATGGCGACCAAGACCTTGTTTTGGGAAATCTGGGGCTAAATTCTCAGTATAAAGCTTCGGTAAGTGAGCCTTTTACGCAAACGGTAAAGGATTTTGATGGAAATGGACTCATCGACCCGATAATGTCTTACTACATTCAAGGTAAAAGTCACCCAGCTTACAGTTTAGATGAACTGGCAGCTCAATTGCCTAATGTCCGAAAAAAATATACCAACTATCAATCCTTTTCAGAAGCCCAAACGAGCGATATTCTGACTTTTTTAGATGAAAAAGATTCTTTCACTAACAAAATTCATGAATTGGCTTCGGGTGTTTTGCTGAATCAAGGTGGAGAATTGAGTTTTATGAAACTTCCTGTTCAAGCTCAGTTTTCGATGGTGAATGCTATCAGCCTAAAAGACATCAACAACGATAAATTACCCGATTTAATTTTAGCAGGTAATAATTCAAAAATGCGAGTACGAATCGGTAATTTAGATGCCAACCACGGACAGGTTTTCGTAAATAAAGGAAAAGGGGTTTTCGAGTTCGTACCGCAATCAAAATCGGGTTTAAATATTCGTGGCGATGTTAAAAACATAGCTTTTGCGGGCGATAAACTGCTCTGTGGCATCAACAATGCTCCCATGAAGTTTTATCAACTACGAAAATAGCTTTCAGTGCTTGCTTAAAACTGGTTATTCCCAATCAGTTTTAAGCATTTTTGCAATGATAAAACTACCGATCAAAATTCCGAAGAAAACCAGCGAAAGGTTGAAATTATAAATAATCATAGCTACCAAAGCCACCGAAGCTATAACTAAAGCAATAATTGGCGAAATTGGATAAAACGGCACAAGAAAAGGACGTTTAAGTTTTGGTTCTTTTTTGCGTAAAACCAATAACGAAACCATCGAAAAAATATACATTGTCAAAGCACCAAAAGCTGAAAGAATGATAATATCTGCCGTTGAATTGCTCAAAAGTGCCACAATTCCGAAAACCATGTTCAACAGTAAAGCGTTGGCTGGAGTTTTGAATTTTGGGTGAACATTGCCCATAAATTTTGGAGCATTTCCTACCCTACCAAACTCAAAAGTTGCTCTTCCTGCCGCCAAAACTAAGCCATGAAACGACGCAATGAGTCCGCAAGTGCCAATGCCAACTATTAATTGATAAACCCCGCTCGTATCACTCATAATTTTGCTCATAGCCATCGGTAAAGGCGAGTCAGTTACGCTTCCATCAACCTTATAAACAATTGATTCCCAGCCGTTTATTCCAACTGCCGTAATGAAAGTCAGCACACACAAAACCACCAAAGTGGCCATTGCTGAGCCAAATCCCCACGTAATATCCTTTTGTGGATTATTCGATTCTTCGGCCACATTTGCCAAACCTTCAATTCCCAGAAAAAACCAAATCGCAAACGGCAAAGCCGCAAAAGCTCCACTCCAACCATTCGGAAAATTATTGGTCAATAGGTTTTTTACTTCAAATTTCGTAAAAGTAAAATACCAAAAAATAATCAAACCCAAAACCGCCAAAACCGTGATGACCAACTCAAATGCCGAGGCGAGTTTGGTACCAAGAATATTGAGTAAAGTAAAAACCAAATATGCTCCAATGGCCACACCTAAAATAGAAAGCTGCGGAAAAACGGCATTGAAATAAGCCCCAATTCCAACCGCAATAGCAGGCGGAGCAAACAAAAATTCAATATTTTGAGCCATTCCAGCCAGAAATCCCCATTTTTTCCCCAAAGCACGGTTTGCATAATCGAAAGCACCACCCGCTTGTGGAATCGCACAAGCCAGTTCGGCATAACTCAACGAAAAAGTAACGTAGAGAATAATAACAAAGAAAGTTGCGAGAGCCATTCCGAACGTACCGCCCTTTTCAAGACCGAGATTCCACCCAAAATACATTCCAGAAATAACGTATCCAACACCCAAGCCCCAAAGGAGTGTTGGCGTAAGGCTTTTTTGAAGTTTTTGTTCGTTAGGGTTCGACATGGCAAGGTTTTAGTGTTGAATTAATATCCTTAAAGTAAGGTTTTTAATCGCAAAAAATCAAGTGATAAACCTCGCTAATCTAAAAATCTTATAAATCCTGCTATGTTTTCGTATATGTTCTGTAATTTTGTAAAAAAGACCCAAGAAATGTCTCATACCTCTGCTTTTCGATGTTGTTGTTGCTGCTGTTTCTGCTAACTATTTATTAATCGGATAGTTCATTTCTCCTTATTTCTAACATAAAGACTTTCAAAAGAATGTTGATAACATTCAATCATTCTTTCACTCAATAATTCATCATTGATTTTTTTATGCAAAATCTGAAAATTTATAATACGCTAACTCGTCAAAAAGAAGAATTTAAGTCCATCACACCCAACCACGTAGGAATGTACGTTTGTGGGCCAACAGTTTACAATAATGTTCACTTAGGCAATGTCCGCACGTTTATGACTTTCGATGTGCTTTATCGTTATCTTACCCACATTGGCTACAAAGTTCGTTATGTGCGTAATATCACTGATGTTGGTCACTTAGTAGGCGATGGCGATGAAGGAGAAGATAAAATTGGTAAAATGGCGAAGCTCGAAAAGCTCGAACCAATGGAAATCGTACAACGCTACACCAACGATTTTCACACGGTTTTGGAGCAATTCAATTTCCTACCACCAAGCATCGAACCAACAGCTACTGGTCACTTAATCGAACAAATTGAGGCAGTTAAAACCCTGATAGAAAAAGGATTAGCTTATGAATCGAACGGTTCGGTTTATTTTGATATTAATAAATACAACGAAGGCGGACACGACTACGGCAAACTTTCGGGTAGAATTTTGGAAGACCTTCTGAACGAAACTCGTGAGTTGGACGGGCAAGCCGAAAAACGCAATCCGCTTGATTTTGCGATTTGGAAAAAAGCAAACCCTGAGCATATCATGCAATGGAAAAGTCCGTGGGGAATGGGCTTTCCAGGCTGGCACTTAGAATGTACTTGCATGAGTAGCAAGTATTTAGGAGCCACTTTTGATATTCATGGCGGTGGCATGGATTTAAAATTCCCGCACCACGAATGTGAAATTGCACAGGGCGTAGGTATCACAGGCAAAGAGCCAGTAAGATATTGGATGCACTCAAATATGCTTACAGTAAACGGACAAAAGATGTCAAAATCTTTGGGAAATTCGTTTTTACCAGCCGAACTCTTTGCAGGAAATCACCCATTACTTGAGCAACCTTACAGCCCCATGACGGTGCGTTTCTTTATGCTACAATCGCAATATAGAAGCACACTTGATTTTTCGAATGATGCCCTAAAAGCAGCACAAAAAGGCTTCCGACGTTTAACAAATGGACTAAGAATTGCGAAAACACTTACATTTGAGCAATCTGAAGTAGCCACCGACGAAAAGAAAAAACAAGACATCGAAAAATCAATCGTGGCTTTTTATGATGCCATGAACGATGATTTGAATACAGCCGTTGCGATTGCTCAATTGTTCAATTTACTGAAATATGTAAACATGATTTACATGAACCAGTTGCAACCTGCCGCTATCGGTGAAGAAACTTTCAACGAGCTGAAAGACAAATTTGTGCTTTTCATTGAAGGAATCTTAGGTTTGAAAGAAGAAAAAGCCGAAAACTCAGATGCAGTTCTGAATGGTATGTTGAATCTTTACCGAGAATACAAAGCCGCTCAACAATACGATAAAGTTGACGAAATCAGAAGCTATTTCAAAGCCAACGGCATGTCAATCAAAGATATGAAACATCGCATTGACTGGGCTTGGGAAGAGTAGTTTACTCCTTTTTATAATTTTGAAAAGGTCGGAATTCGTAATTCCGACCTTTTTTATTTCCGATTTGTAATAGAACTAAATTTTCATTTGCTTAAAAGTGTAAAATAGCACACTTCCATAACCAACAATTAGCATCAGATGAAAAGGCACTAAACCGTAGTTGTTTAGATAAATCTCAATAACCAGAACTATAATAAAATAAAGCATCAATAAAAGCTCAATCCAAGTGCTTTTACCAAGGTTTTTAGTCAAGTATTTATTTCCTCGCCATGAATCCGATTGTTTGTTTACATTAAACTTTGGTGTACGCACAAATGGTGTTTTGCGACCCATCCAACCTTCAACTACGGCAATAGTATTATGAAAAGAAAGTCCCATCATAAATAACAAAAACAGTACAAATCTCTTCACAAATTCAAAAAAACCAAGTCCAGTTTTTCGGAAAGAAATCCAGTAGAAGCCCCCCAAAATCACCCAACTTACTTGAAATAGAGCAGTATATCGAAAAAACACATCGAATCTATCAGAGGTTGAAGTGATAAGCATTACAGGTAAGCTCAGAATCGATAGGAAAAATACTGCAACAAAAACCGCACTATTCATCAAATGATAAAAACCGTGTAATTTCGTCGAAACACTTAAATGACTGTCTTTTAATAGCTTACTTATATTTTTCGACACACATTCAGCTGCACCTTTCGTCCAACGATATTGTTGAGATTTGACAGCACTCATCGTCACGGGCAGTTCGGCGGGGCATCCAACGTTTTCTAAATATACAAATTTCCAGTCTCGCATTTGAGCTCGATAACTCAAGTCTAAGTCTTCGGTCAGAGTATCAGCCGACCAGCCTCCTGCGTCTTCAATTGTACTTTTTCGCCAAATTCCTGCTGTGCCATTGAAATTTATGAAATGGTTTTTAGCATTTCGTCCGCCTTGCTCAATCGTAAAATGAGCATCTAAGCCAAAGGCTTGAAGCTGAGTCAGTAAAGAATAGTCTTCGTTGAGGTGTTGCCAGCGAGTTTGTACTACTCCAACATTCGGTGCTGCAAAATGAGGAATTGTTTGTTGAAGAAAATCGACTGGTGGAACAAAATCAGCATCAAAAATAGCGATAAATTCACCTTTACACATTTTCATTCCATAAGCCAAAGCTCCAGCTTTGAATCCTTTTCTATCTTCTCGTCTAATCTGCTGAATACCTATGCCAGATGTTTGTATTTCTTTTACTTTTCGAGCAATAATCTCTACTGTTTCGTCGGTTGAGTCATCTAAAACTTGAATTTCAAAACGGTCTTTTGGATAATCAAATTTAGCTACTGCTTCTATCAATCGCTCAACAACATACAATTCGTTATAAATAGGAAGTTGAATCGTTACGAAAGGGGGGGGGGCAATAGATAATCGTACCGCCGACCGTTGATAATTAATAATCGTACCACCGACCGTTGATAATTGTTTTTTGCCTAAATAATTAATAATCAGACTCAACTGCACCAAGCTATAAGAAAAAATAAAAACCAACGGAATGGCGTAAATGACAAGAATGAATAACTCCATTGACTTTTACAAATATTTAAAAATAGTAGTAATAATCTTATAACCAGCCAAAATAGTGCCTTTTATAGTGCCCGAAATCTTTGACTTTCCTACTCTACGACGATAATTGACGGCCATTTCGGTAGTTTTCATTTTCATTTTAGCGGCTTTTAGCTGCATTTCTACTGTCCATCCATAGGTTGTATCTTGCATATTTAAGGCCAAAAGCGACTCAAACTTGATCGCTCGGAAGGGACCTAAGTCGGTATAATGCACACCATAAAACAAACGCATAAGGTTTGTAGCCAGCCAATTACCGAAAATTTGTGGAATGGTCATTGAGCCAGCTTGACGCTCACCCAAAGCTCGTGAACCAATAACCATATCATAACCGTCTTCAGTAATGGGTTTTATCAATTCTCGCATTTCTTCAGGATAATCCGAATAGTCAGCATCTAAGAAAACTACAATTTCAGGTTTTTGTTTTTTTGCGTAATCAATCCCTTTTAAGCATGCAAAGCCATAGCCTTGTCGGGGCTCGTCTAAAACCGTTGCTCCTGCTTGACGAGCAACTTTTGAGGTTTCATCGCTCGAATTATTATTAACAACAACTACCTCTCCAACAATATCTTTTGGAATTTCGGCAATTACTTTATCAATAGATTTTGCTTCGTTGAAAGCTGGAATGATGACGATTATTTTCATTAAAATTATATTTCGACTGCAATTTAGGCTTTTTCTACTTACACAAAGGTATGCAAGCCGACAAAGTATGTGAATTTTAGAAACTCTTTAAATTATTTAATGTCTTAATCTCCAAATCTTAGCTATTAATTTTGAAGAGCTGCTTCGTAATCATAACCTAAACTCACTTTTTTGAATTTTTGGCATAAGATTTGACTTATTTCGAGAAATTCTTGTAGCTTTGCGTTCCTAAAATGAAGAAGTACTCCTACATATCACGTGCTTTTGGACTTTTGATGTTCACGATGGTGATGCTGACGAGCGTTTTCGGCAAGCAGCTACCCCAACAAAAACATGATAAGCCCAATAAACCAAAGCAAGAAAAAACCGACAAAAAGCAACAACCCGAAAACCAAACAGTTGTTAGCGAGTTGTCGTTGGAGGTGGTTGTACCCAGCCATGCGTTCGACTTCAACCACGACGCCCTCATTTTACCTACTCCGCAAGTTATTTATCTAAATATCGAAAAAAAGGCTAAAGTTTTCACCAAGCCCATTTTCGTACTTTCTTATTTCGAGAATCTCTACGAGCATTTTATTGCTCCCAACGCCCCATAATTCTTTCAGAACGAAAGAAACATAATTTTTTCTTTCCTTTTATTGCTTGAATCATGAGTTCTTCGTGATTCCATGTATTATTTTCTATCAAATTTTATTTATTACAAACATTTCCCTAAAATGAGAAACAAAGGTGGTATAGTCGCTCTATTGGTGGCTTTCTTAACAATTAGTATTTATTTCTTGGCTCGAACTTGGAAAGCCAACGATATTAGAAAAGACGCAGAAGCGTATGCAACAGATAAATCTGGCAAAGTTGATTATACAAAAAAACAACGCTACTTAGATTCACTTTGGAAACAACCTGTTTTCTTAGGAATGACTACGACTGAAGACCTAATGAAACAAGAATTAGGTTTAGGTCTTGACCTTCAAGGTGGTATGAGTGTTATTTTGGAGGTTTCTCCTACCGAAATCGTTCGTGCATTGGCAGGCTCACGTGACCCGAAAGTAGCGACAGCTATCTCGAAAGCACAAGAAAGAGCAGCAACAAGTAGCACAAACTTCGTTGATTTATTTGCTGATGAGTTTAAGAAAGTTGCTCCAGATACGAAATTAGCGAGCATTTTCTCAAATAGCTCTAACCGTGGTGTATTGAGTTTAGAATCTTCTGATGGTGCAGTTATTAGTTATATCAAAAAAGAAGTGGATGGTGCTTTCGACCGTGCGTTCCGTATCATCCAAACTCGTGTTGATAAATTTGGTGTTGCTAACCCTAACTTACAACGTTTGTCAGGCACAAACCGTATCCAAGTTGAATTACCAGGTGTTGACAATCCACAACGTGTGCGTAAATTACTTTCGGGTGCTGCAAAATTGGAGTTCTGCGAAGTTTATACAATGCAAGAAATCGCTCCAGCATTTGATGGTTTGGCGGCTATTTTATTACAAATGGATGCTGATGCAAAAGCAGCAGATAAGTCAAGTTTAAGCAAAATTGCAGGAACGCCTGCCGCAGGAAAAGGCGATAACGTAGCTACTGCAACCAACGATACTTCAAAAAACAGCTTAGCGGCTAAATTGGCTGGTGGAAGCAAATCAGATACTTCAAAGAAAGATTCGGCTGCTTTGGCACAACGTCAAACAAACGCATTTAGTAATTTATTTATCGGAACTGGCTACGGTGTGGCTGTACGTGTAAAAGATACTTCGCGTGTCAATCAAATCATGCGTCGCCCAGATGTACAGTCACTTTTCCCAGCAAACGCAAGTGCATTATATGATGTAAAACCACGTGCTAATGGTACGAACGCAAGCGAGGAAATCGTTGATATGTATTTCGTGAAAGACTTAGGTAAAGCTCCGTTGGAAGGTGATGTTGTAACTAATGCAACACAAGATTTTGACGAAAGAGGCAAGCCAGCAGTTGAGATGCAAATGAATGCAGAAGGTGCAAGAAAATGGAAAGCGTTGACTGGTGCAAACATTGGTCGTCCGATTGCTATTATTCTTGATAACTTCGTTTATTCTGCTCCAAACGTAAACGGTGAAATTGGTGGTGGACGCTCAAGCATCAGCGGTAACTTTACGGTTGAAGAAGCCCTTGACTTAGCAAACGTATTGAAAGCGGGTAAACTTCCTGCTCCTACAAACGTTATTTCAGAAGGTATCGTGGGTGCAACTGTAGGTTCTGAAGCGGCTCGTGCAGGTATCCTTTCGTCAGTAATCGGCGTATTGTTTGTATTGGCTTTCGTAATGATTTATTATAACAAAGCTGGTTTAATTGCTAATATCGCCCTTATTGTAAACTTATTTTTGTTGTTGGGTGTAATGGCATCTTTTGGTGCTACACTTACATTGCCTGGTATCGCAGGTTTAGTATTATCGGTTGGTATGTCGGTAGATGCGAACGTTTTGATTTACGAGCGTATTAAAGAAGAATTAGTGTTGGGTAAAACATTCCCAGTTGCGGTGCGTGATGGTTTCCAAAATGCAATGTCATCAATCATTGACTCAAACGTTACAACCTTAATTACTGGTGCTGTATTATTTATCTTTGGTTCGGGTTTGATTCTTGGTTTTGCAACTACGCTTTTAATTGGTATTTTCACATCATTATTCTCGGCGATTTTCGTTTCAAGATTATTGTTTGAATACTATATTAGCAAAGGAAAAACAGTTTCTTTCTTCACAAAATGGACAGAGAAATTATTCAAAGATTCAAACTTTGATTTCGTTTCGAAACGTAAATTGTACTACACAATTTCGAGTGCGATTATCATCTTAGGTATTGTTTCTATTTTCTTCAAAGGATTTGGTTTGGGAGTTGACTTTTTAGGGGGGCGTACGTATGTAGCGAAATTTGAAAAAACAGTTAATACAGAAGAGATTGATGCGGCCTTGAAAGCAACTTTTGAAGGAAAAGCAACCGAAATAAAAACTTACGGAGGATTCGATCAAGTAAAAATCACAACTCCTTACAAGATTGAAAACACAAATCCAGAAGTTGAAAAACAAATTGAAACAAGTGTTAATGCTGCTTTAGCTAACGTAAATGGTAATAAAGGTAAAGTAACAAGTTCATCGAAAGTTGGTCCAACAATTGCCAACGATGCCATTGGCGGTGCTTTCAAGGCAGTTCTACTTTCAATAGTATTAGTATTCGCTTATATATTTGTTCGTTTCCGTCGATTGGCGTTTGGTTATGGTGCGTTAGTTGCTTTATTCCACGACGTTGCTATTATTCTCGGTATTTTCTCAATTTTCCGTGGAATTCTTCCTTTCTCACTTGATGTTGACCAAGCTTTTGTAGGTGCGGTACTCACAATCATGGGTTACTCAATGAATGATACGGTCGTTGTTTTTGACCGTGTGCGTGAATATTTGACCGAAAAACGTGGCATAAGAGAAGACATCCCAACGGTTATCAACAACGCCTTGAATAGTACATTGAGCCGTACGGCCGTAACTGGTTTCTCGACATTGGTAGTACTCTTAGTATTATTGATTTTCGGTGGTGAAACTATCCGTGGTTTTGTATTTGCAATGTTTGTAGGGGTAATCGTGGGTACTTACTCATCATTATTCGTAGCAACTCCAATCGTTGTTGATGCGATGCAGAGCGATATGAAAAAAGAAGATGCTAAATTGGCAGCAGTGCCAGTTGTAGCAACTGAAGAAGTGAAAAAAGGTAAAAAGTCATAATATGCTGTTTGTCAGTGGAGACACTGACAATGGCGGTTAAAACAATGACAAGTAAACAAAAATGCCTCTTACTTAATTGTGAGAGGCATTTTTAGTTTAAAACCAATGGTTTTGTTGTCCGAGTTTTATGGCTTCAAATTTTGTATGTACTTGGAGTTTTTCGTAGATATTTTCGATGTGTTTTCGCACGGTTTTCGCACTTATAAACAACTTATCGGCAATTTGTTGATAAGTAATGCCTTCCGCAATTTTTTCCAAGATTTCAAACTCACGTTTCGATAAATTGAATGTTTCGGGAGAAGAAATCGCTTCAAGGTTTTGAATAGTTTTTTCACCAACAACTACCTGTTGGCGTAGGATTTGGAGCGTTTTTAGGGCGATTGAAGGCGACATGGGTGCTCCACCCTCAACGGCTTCTTCGACGGCAGCCACAATTCTTGAAGGTTTTTCATCTTTCATCAAATAGCCCGATGCTCCTGCTTTTATTGCCTCAAAAATTTTATCATCACGGTCAAAAACCGTCACCATGATTATTTTTATGTTCGGAAACTTCGCTTTTATCTGCCGTGTGGCTTCAATGCCGTCCATATCAGGCATTTCGATGTCCATCAAAATCACTTCGGGTTGTTCGGTTTCGGCAAGCGAAACGGCATCACGCCCATTCATAGCCTTAAAGACGAGTGTAATTTCTTCAAAATTTGAGAGATTCTGAGAAATACTTCGCAACAAATTGATGTTATCATCTATGATGGCTATTCTGATTGGCATTTATTCTATTTTAACTGTGTTTTGATTTTACAAAACTCAACAATTAATGAACAAAACTCAATACGTCATTTATCGTATTTAAAGAATCACTTCTATTTTTGTTCCTTCACCAACTATCGATTTTATGCCTAGTTTTCCTTCTACTTCATTTACCCTTTTTTGCATATTTAGTAAGCCATAATGAGGGTCATTCTTGGTTGCCTCCACATCAAAACCAATTCCATTATCTATGATTTCTAAATGAACTTGACTTCTAATTATCTTCAGATTTATTGTGATAAGCGTAGAATCAGCATATTTTACAGCATTATTAAGGGCTTCTTGAATGATTCGGAAAAGATTAAGGGTTTTTGAAGAATTCAGCGTTTTTTCAGTTTCATCAAAATTCACAACGATTTGGCATTTTTCAAGTGATTGATAGTACTTCAAAATATACTGCTGCACTCTCGCCCGAAACTCAGCCAAAGAAAAGGTTTCTTGATTAGTAGCCCAAATGGTATCTCTTAAACTTTGAATGGCTTCACGCACAAATTCATTGACAATTTCTACTTTTTCGGAAGTTAATTTTTGTTTTTCAGCTAAAAAACCGATGTTATCCAAACTCGACGAAATAACTGAAAGCTGAGAACCAACATTATCGTGCAAATCACGGGAGATGCTTTCTCGCTCATAAAGAAGACGAAGTTTTGCCTCATAAGCGAGTCTTTGCTGGTATTCTTTTTCATCTCGAAGTATTTTGTATCGATAGCCCAAACCAACAGCCAATGTTAGAATATCAAAAAGATAACAAAGCATTGAGCCTTCGGTTTCGAGCAGTAGATGATTCGAGACAATTCCGTAGTTTCGAGCCGTTGATAAAGTTGCAAAAATCACGATGGGCGAAATACCGATTAGGTAAAATTTACTGGCAACAGTATCTATTTTTTTGAAATAACTATAAAAAACAAGGTAAAAACTAAAGAAAATCGGTAGTAATAAAGTAAATGGAAACAATACTCTTGCTTTGGACGGAATCAGAATTTGGTGTTCACCCGCATATTTTTCATACCCAAGCATGGCAACCCCTAACAAGCAAATAGCAATACTGATTCTGAATAAAAGCAGCAGCCATTTAGGGAATTTATAGTTTGAAAATAAATATTCTCTGATAAATAATTGTGTAAAAAGAATATTCAAAATCAAAAAAACTTGGCGAATGTTTTTGCTGTAAAAAATCAAAAAGCCATCTTGATAATATTCTAAGAAAAAGCCCTTGTTTAAAAGAACATAAAACAACGACATCAGAATATAAATTGCATAAAAAAGATAAAGATTCTTGCGAAAATATAGAAAAAGAAAAACTCCAATAATAGCTACAAAAAGTAAAATTCCACCAAAACCGCCCCAAATAAATTTCCGTTTGATTTCATTTTCATAAAAAACGTCTTCGTTCCAAATCTTAATTGGTGGAATCATTGACAATGAACCTCGATAAATACGAAAATAGGCGGTTAGAGTACTGTTACCGTTGATGGTAATTGGAAAAACTGGATTGTAGTGCTTAAAAACTCGTTCGCTGTATGGGTGTTGCCAGCCGAGTGTGTCTGATTTGTAAACAACTTTTCCATTATTTTCCAGAAATAGATTTACTTCATCCAGAAAGGCATATTCTACTTCTAATAATTTTTTGTACGCCACCGAATCTTCATTTTTGAATGACATCTTGAGCCAAAAAGGATTATTTCCGTGACCAAAACTGAGTTTATTATTAGAAAGTAATTTAAAATCTTTTTCTTTCTTCAATAAACTATCAATCGTATAGTTTGAATGAACATCTTTTAAGTACCAAACCGAAATTTTTTGTTCTTTTTGAGCCGAAACAAACTGACAGTTTAGCAAATAAAATAGAGTAAATAGAACAGGATTTTTCATGTAGAAAAACAAAATACGTTATTTGCCGTATTGAAGCCGAATGGTGAATTTATGAATTTTGTTGCATTAATCAAAATTCGTAAAACCATGAAAAAACAAATTACCCTTTATGTAACTTTCTCAATACTGCTTTTTGCTGCTGCTTGTAAGAAACCCACAGAACCTACTCCTCCAACTCGTACAGAAATGCTTACGGGAGGTACATGGAAATGGGTGGCTGGGACGGTTACTCCTGCTTATGATATTTTTGGCGATGGAAAACCCATCAACGGTGATTATTTTACTAAAGCTCCTAAATGCTGGCAAGATGATATTTATACGTTTACGTCTGCCAATAAATTTACGCACGATGAAGGTGCTACCAAATGCGACCCCGCAGACCCACAAATATACTCGCAAGGCACTTGGGCATTTGAAACAGGCGAAAATGTTATCAGAATAAAAACAAGTTCTAATTCAAGCGATGATTCGATATGGCAAATAAATGAGCTAACATCAACCTCGCTAAAAGTTGTTGAAACCTATACAGAAAGTGGTAAAACTTACACATTTGGGTATAGTTTTAGTCGCTAATGATATAAAAACAGCAATGTCGTTTAATATTGACATTGCTGTTTTTGCTTAAAATTCCATAAAACTCTCGTTCAAAACCTGTGTCAAAACCTCCAGCATGTAATCGGCGTTGACTTTTGAAAAACACATGGGTGGCTTGATTTTAAGTACATTGTGCTGCGGGCCATCTACACTCATCAGAATCTTAAAATCTTTCATGCGGTTAGCCAAATAATTGGTTTGTTCGGGTAGCGGCGTTTTGTTTTCGTCAACTAATTCTATTCCCAAAAACAAACCTTCGCCTCTCACATCGGCTATAATTGGGTAAGACATTTGTAGGCTTTTTAGCTGTTTTTTTAAGTATTCGCCAACTTCTAAGGCATTTTCTTGGAGTTTGTCTTCTTTGATTACCTGCAAAACCTGTCGCCCGATGGCACACGAAACTGGATTTCCACCAAAAGTATTGAAATATTCCATGCCATTGGCAAAAGCATCGGCCACCGCTCTTGTGCAGACAACGGCCGCCAGTGGATGCCCGTTGCCGATTGGTTTGCCCATCGTAACGATGTCAGGCACTACATCGTGCAACTGAAAGCCCCAGAAGGCTTTACCAACTCGCCCAAAACCAACTTGAACTTCATCGGCAATACAAACGCCGCCCGCCTCACGTACGTATCGGTAAGCGTCTTTTAGATAGCCTTCGGGTAAATCTATTTGACCGCCGCAACTCACAATGCTCTCGGCAATAAAAGCTGCTACATTTCTATTTTTTGATTGTATTTTCAAAATTGCTTCTTGCACGTGCTTGGCGTATTTTTCTCCCGTATTTTCGCCTTGATAAATCCCTCGGAAAGCATCGGGTAGCGGCACAATGTGCGTGTTTTCGGGGCAACCTTTACCGCCTTTTCCATCAAATTTATACGAACTAATATCTATGCAACCCTGCGTGTTTCCGTGATAGCCAATTTCTAAGGCAATGATGTCTTTTTCACCAGTCATTGCTTGGGCCATTCGGAGAGCCAGTTCGTTGGCTTCGCTACCCGAATTCACAAAATGCAACACCGATAATTCTTCGGGAAAAGTAGCGAGCAATTCTTCGGCAAATTCCAAAATTTCATCATTCAAATAACGAGTATTCGTATTCAAAACTGCCATTTGTTGCTGCCCAGCCTCTACAACTTTTGGATGTTCGTGACCTGCATGAGCTACGTTATTAACCGTGTCGAGGTATTTTTGCCCAAATTCATCAATCAAATATTGCATTTCGCCTCTGACTATTTTCAGCGGTTTGTCGTAAGATAAACTCAGACTTTTGCCCAAATGCTGTTTACGATAATTGATTTGGTCGAGTTCGTCGGTGCGTTTTTTTGAGTTAAGTAATGGTGTTTTGAAAAGAAGATTTGGGTCAGGGCAAATGCTCGAAAAAATCGGCCAATTACTCGGACTCGACACGCCAATAAAATCATTTTCATGCCCCAACATATCTAAAATTATCTGAAAATGTAAATGTGGCGACCATGCTCCATTCTCAGCTTCAACGCCAATCTCAGCTATTTTTTTGCCTTTTTTGATGGTTTTTCCTATAAATTTATCGGCTAAACTTTCTTTTGTCAGATGTCCATAAAGCGTATAAAACACCAAATCGTTGAGTTGATGTTTCAGAATAAGCGTTGGGCCGTAATCTTTTGGGTGGTCGTTATTGTGGCAGCTAAAAACCTCGCCATCTTCTAAAGCATGAATGGCTGTATGAGCCAAAATCCAAAAATCTACTCCGATATGAATTGTGCGATGCTCGTAGCCTTCGTTGGTTTTTATCTTAAACGCATCGGTTGTGTAAATCGGTCTTGCTTCGCCATAACCACCCACCAAAAGCACGTTTTCCTCCTTCACTTTCCGACTGATTTTATCATCAAGTGCCGCCGAATTGATGTAGTTACTGAAGTTGCCAATAAAACTCGAAGCAATGGATAAATCAAATGGAACGATAGTTTTGTTTTTGCTCTCGGGAATCAAATCTTCAATTGTCCAATTAGAGTTTTGGGCATAATTAACAAACGCTTCGTAGCTGCTGCAAGGTGTCATACCGCACGCACTTCTAAACGTGTAATAGGCATAATTTTCCGAAATATTTTTCCATTGCTCTAAAAGTCGCCACGCAGACTTTTCACTAATCAGCAAATAGCCATTTTCAGGTTCTTTCTTTTTATTAATAGCCGATTTCGTAACACTAATCACCAATCGCATGGCGGTTGTGGTATAAAGCACCTGCAATTCTTCCTCTAAAAGCGGAAACTGTTGATGAT
Organism: Emticicia sp. W12TSBA100-4; assembly: GCF_040253585.1. Classification (NCBI taxonomy): domain Bacteria; kingdom Pseudomonadati; phylum Bacteroidota; class Cytophagia; order Cytophagales; family Leadbetterellaceae; genus Emticicia; species Emticicia sp. W12TSBA100-4. Next base: position 21,593 of record NZ_JBELAU010000021.1, on the reverse strand, counting down.
AACCCGATATGATTGCCTTTGCGGCTTCCAAAGGTTGCTCAAAATCCATGATTCCGTAAGCCAAAACGACCGATAAATCATTGATAATCTGCGAATAAACGCTATCGCCGTAGTCGATAATAGCCTCAACACTTGGATTTTGTAATTGATGCGAAACGATGATGTTATTATCATTGGCATCATTATGAATCGTACTTTTTCTGAGATTCTGATACTGTGGCTGAATAGCTTTGAATTTTTCGATGAAAAAACTGACAATTTCGAGTTCTTTTTCCGAAAATAGCCCAATGTATTGTTCTACCCAAAGAGCATCGGCCAAATTCCAGTCGAAAGTGCGATGTGCCAACGCATGATTAAAATCTAAAAGTGCGTTGGTTATTTGTCCGCATTTTTGGCCAAGCGAAAACCTCAGATTTTCACTTTTGGGATTTATGGCAGAATACAAATGCCCTTCAATCCATTCCAAAAGTCGTACTTTTCTGTTATTTCGGTGGGCATCAACATAGTCGAAAATACCTTGATTATCAGCATTTCTGTACGATTTTGAAAACTTAAAATCTGGAGATTTTTGTTCGAGATGTTTCAGTAATTCGTCTTGAAAAGTCAGGTATTCGAGAGCTGCATCTTGAAAAGTCAGGTATTCGAGAGCTGCATCGGGGCGACTCACTTTTAAAATATACGATTTCTCGGAAGTGGTGATTTTAAAATTAAAGTCAATTTCACCCGCCAAAGGGCTTGCAATTCCTTTAATATTGAAAAACTCAAAAGCAATTTGTTCGGCAAGTGAGGTTGATATTTGTAGTTGTTGATAAGTTGATTCGGTCATTGGATAGATTAGAGTTTTAACCGCACAAATTAAATGGTTTAGATTTAAAACTCGAAGATTTTGAGCAAAGAATCAGAAACTTAGCGTAAGCTGCCGACCAATCATTTCGTCGGCAAATTCGAGGTTCGAGAAAGATACGCCCATCAAACGCACACCCTTGGGCATCGGAAGCAAATTATTGAGCATTTCGTAAGCGATTTTCGCCAAAAAATCTTTTTCAAAAACAGCAATTTGCGTCGTACGGCTGCGAGTAATGCTCTCAAAATCGGCAAATTTTATTTTTAGCGTAATACTTTTACCGAAGGCATTGGCTCGCTGCATTCTTCGCCACAGTTGTTCGATAATATCATCGAGTTCGAGATAAAGGTCGTCGGGTTCGGTCAAATCTCGGTCGAATGTGTTTTCTACACCTACCGATTTTCTGATGCTGTCGGGGTTTACGGCTCGATTATCCACTCCACGAGCAATATCATGGTAATACCGCCCCACTTTTCCGAAATTATTGACCAAAAACTCTACGCTTTTTGCTCGTAAATCTTTTCCGTTGAAAATACCCATTTTGTGCATTTTTTCGGCCGTAACTCTACCAATTCCATGAAATTTACTGATTTCGAGCGTTTCTACAAAAGCCTCGGCTTGTGAAGGTTTTATTACAAAAAGTCCATCAGGTTTTCGATAATCAGAAGCGATTTTTGCCAAAAATTTATTGACCGAAACTCCCGCCGAAGCCGTAAGAGTAGTTTTTTCTTTGATTCTGACTTTTATTTCTTGGGCAATTTCGGTGGCTGTCGAAATTCCTTTCAAATTTTCAGTTACGTCTAAATAAGCTTCATCAAGTGATAACGGCTCAACCAAAGGTGTATATTCCAGAAAAATCTCACGAATTTCTCTTGAAACTTGTTTATAAACCTCAAAACGAGGTTTTACGAAAATCAGATTTGGGCATTTTTGCTTGGCAATCCGTGAAGACATGGCCGAACGAACACCAAATTTTCGGGCTTCGTAGCTGGCCGCTGCCACCACGCCACGCTCACTACTTCCACCTACGGCCACAGGTTTGCCACGCAATTCTACAAAATCACGCTGTTCCACCGACGCAAAAAATGCGTCCATATCAATATGTATGATTTTTCGCTGCAAAGGCTTGCTTCAATTATTTATTTTTCAATACAACTTTTGGGTCATAAATTTCATTAATAATAAACAAAGTATCTTTCTAAGGAAGGCTTCGCTTTGAGCGAGTGTCGCCCAGCGAAGTTTTCCTTCCACCATAAAACCAATTTTAAAAATGAAAACGTTCAGCATAAATAAAAGCATTTTTGCTTTCGGAATTATCGCCTTGATTTTATCGGGCTGTGCTTCGTCAAAAGATTTTGTTGCCGAAAACTTCGCTACTATCAAAAATACGCATAAAAAAATAGCAATTTTGCCTTTTGGGGTTCAGTTTCAGAATCCACTTGATTATTCAAAAGAGAAAAAAGGAAGTCCAGTTCAGCAGGTAAGACGCCCATTCAGCAAGCAAGAACAAGAAGCAAGCCTTGATGCCCAAAAAGAGTTTTTTATGACTGTTGCGAAGCAGGTAGAAAAAGGGCGTTACGAAATTGCGTTTCAAGATTTTACTCGCACCAACAAAGTTTTGGCAGCAAATGGTATTCGTTTAGAAGATGTAAGGTTTCAGAATAAAGCAGATTTGGCGAAACTCTTAGATGTTGATGCTGTTATTTTTGGCGAATTGGTGGTTAAAATCAGTCGCCCAACCGACCGCTCGATGTCAATCTCGCCCGTAATGATGAACAATACGAGATTCAACGATGGTGTAGAAACCGATATAAAACTTTTTGATGCTGCCAGTGGAGAATTGGTTTGGTCAACGGTTCTTTCTAATCACCCCAACAACAGAATGGATACGCCACACCAACTTTCTACGAGCTTGCTCCATCAAGTAGCTAAAAATTTACCTTATCGAACCAAGTAGTTTTTGTTGTCGCAGAACGTCGGCAAGCAGTTCCACTGTGGGTTTAACCTTGCAGACGTTGAAAGTAATGGTATTAACATCCAACATAAAATATATTTGTGCGTTTTTGCGTAAAATTTCATAATTTCGCAGCAAAATTAAGACATACAAAATATTAGAATTTTCATAAATAATGGGAAGAGCGTTTGAATTTAGAAAAGCCCGCAAGATGAAACGTTGGGGGCAGATGGCAAAAACTTTCACAAGAATTGGTAAAGATATTGCGATTGCAGTAAAATCTGGAGGTACAGACCCAAGTAGTAACTCTCGTTTGCGTGCCTTAATCCAAAATGCAAAGGCAGCTAATATGCCCAAAGCAACGGTTGATAATGCCATCAAACGTGCTTCATCAAAAGACCAAGAAGATTACAAAGAAATGGTGTATGAAGGCTACGGCCAACACGGTGTAGCGATTTTGGTGGAATGTACTACAGATAACACTAACCGTTCGATTGCCAATATTCGTAGTCATTTCACGAAATGTGGAGGAAGCATCGGCACTTCGGGAATGTTGGATTTTATCTTCGACCGTAAATCTGTTTTCAAGATTGCGAATGACGGAAAGACCGACATCGAAGAATTAGAATTTGAATTAATTGATTTTGGTGCGGAAGAGGTTTTCTTAGATGAAGAAGCCAACCAAATCAATATTTATGGCGAATTTACGGCCTTTGGTGCTTTACAAAAACACCTCGAAGAAAAAGGCTATGAATTACTTCATTCCGATTTCGAGCGAGTTCCGACTGACACCAAAGAACTCACTGAAGAGCAAGCCGCCGACATTGAAAAACTCATTGAAAGACTCGAAGAAGACGACGATGTGCAGAATATCTATCATAACATGGTTGTGAAAGAATAGTCAATTGCATCAAACTATATCAAATAGCCTCTTTCACGGAGGCTATTTTTTTGTAAAACCATGAAAAACGCTCTATTTCTACTCTTTCTGATAAACTTTACGGCTTTTTCTCAGCAACCTTCGCCCGATTCTCTGCAAAAAGATATTGAGCGAAGTCTATATTATTTAGCTCAAAACCAAACTACCCAAACCATCGAAGGCCAACAGTATGCAGGCGAATGGATAGCCTACATGCAAATGAAAGGCTTTTTTTTCTTGCTCGGCACCAAAAATCGCTACCGAGATTCTAACTGCTTCACGATGGCGGGCATCCATAATATTTTGGCCGAAATGTATTTGGCAGATACGAGTCAAAAGCATATTTTGCCAATGTTACAAAAGGTTTACCCCGAAATTCTGAGTTACGGTACTCCGACGTCATCTGGCTATGAATTTAATTTTTGGAAGAAATTACCACCTCGTCGAGATTTACGTTGGGGAAAAGAACCGAATCCTGTTCCGTTGGTCAGGCGACCAACAACTTTCAACCTCGAAGAACGCTTCATCAATAATGCCGCAAATGTAGCCAACGATGCCGATGATACAGCCCTCGGAAATTTGGCGATTTGGTATCACCAAAAGATTTTTGGCACAAAAGATTCTATAAATCTCATAAAACACAGCATTTTCGACCAATTTCTTGATAAAAATCGTCAGAACCGACATTGGTATAATTATATGTATCATGGTTTCAAGAAATCGGGAGCTTATATGACTTGGCTTGCTCAAGAATCTACTTTCGAAAATTGGCGTTTTCACAAAACCGTGATGCACAATTTAGTGTTTTTTCTACCTTTTAGTGTGTGTTATCCACACCCGTATGTACCGTATATTCCGTGGGGAACAAATGATGTTGATGTGGTAGTAAACGCCAATGTGCTTACTTATTTAACAAAAAAAGGTTCAATCGATAAGAGTAAAGGCAGTAAAGCGGCCCACCAACTGATAGAAAAACACACCAAACGTGGACGCTGGAATAGAATGGGCATTTATTACCCAAATCGCTATCATTTTCATTTTGCAGTTGGACGAGCATTAGCGGCGGGCGATACTGCTCTGAAAAACTCTGCAAAATTACTTCTGGTTCACCTACAAAAAAGTCAAAAGCCCGACGGAAGTTATGAAAGCTGGAAGCACGTAAATAAGCGAGATGTCTTACAATCAACTACTTATGCCCTGCTGGCAATGCTTTATCTGAAAGAATCAGGTTTGGATGTACCGCAAGAATCAATCAGCAGAGCCATTTCATTTATAGATTCTCAAAAGAAAATCGAGCAAAACCAAGCCTATTGGACAGGCGGTGTATTTTTTTCTGGCGGGACAGTTGTTCGGAATATTCTCTACTTTACTTCTGATGCTTATACAACTGCTTTGGTAGCAATGGCTTATCAGAAATATCTAAGACAAATTGACAGGTAAAAAACAATATTTTCTGATTTAAAAGTGCAAAATGCTATCAATCCGTTTCCTAAAAACAGATATCCTTCATACCTTCAGAGGAGTGCAATTGGTGCATAACTACTTCATACATAAATTTTTGGAGGTGAATTGATTCTTTTGTAATTTAAAAACTTTTATTATTTATTATTCTTTGTAAAAGATTTATACCACTATGGTTATTGACAATATAAATGAAATTTGTATCGCAATTGATATAGCAATATTAAGTATATCCTATCCTATAATTATAGATAAGATATCAAATATTGGAGATAAATATTCATCAGAATATTTATCTGTAATATTTAATAGTGAATTTCCTCAAAGTAGAGTAAAAATTAATGTATTTAAAAAGACTTTTGAGGTTCAATTTTTCAAACTAGCACTCTTCGCAACCCTTTTTTCATTCATCTTTCTTATCTTTAAAACTGAACCTAATCCTGATTGGGAGAACAATTGGTTTATTAGCAACTCGGCAAAACTTATAGTAATTACATTTACAATTATATTAATTGTGTTCTTTTTCATATGGTTAGATAAAGTTGCACTATTCAATGGAAAATCTAAACTACTCTTAACTTATATAATTAAACGATATAACAATTTAAAGCATGAAAACGAAATCAAAAATTACCATTTAAAAGCAATTAATGAAATTACATATTATGCTATCGAAAAACAAGACGAACACCTTCAAACTACGTTAGTTGAGTTTTATTTATCAGTTTTTAGTAGTATAAAAATGAATCATGATATATCTAAACCATTAGAATATCCTATTGACCTATACTTTTTAATCTATAAAATACATGAGATAGTTGCAAAAGAGGAAAAAAAGCTCAAAGAAATCGTATATGGAGCCGTTAGTGGAAATTGGCTTATTGGAAATGGTCTCCAAGAAATTATTATTTCTGAAAATACTTATGGATGGCTTTGGCGTAACATTTATACAATATGTGACAATCCTCGATTGGTTAAAAAGTTTTGGGGGAACACCCATCAATTTTTTTTAATAGGCTTAAAACAAATTAACATTGAGTATTCATTCAATAATGGTCAACACCAAATTATCAACCAAGCCCATGTGGATAAACGAAATAGTCAACGAAATAGGTTTCTTGAATTTCATTATGCTTTAGGTGGACTCCTATTATATAGAGGGCAATACGAAACTCTTAGTTATATTTTTACTTATTCACAATCTTCACCTCCAAATTATGCATTACTGCCGGATTCAATGACAGACATTTTTTTTTGGTTTGAACATTTCGATAATGAATTTAAACACCCAACACCCATTGACTTAATTTATTATTTCCCAGAATTAGATAATTTAGGAAATAGAAGACAGGTAAACTTTTGGATATGTAGTTACATAACAATTTTGTTTCTAAGACAATATACATTAAGTCAGTATTATACTTATCAAGACTTTAAAGCATCACCACACCTACCAACAGAAATTTCAGAACTATATGGATGGCTTAATAGTATTTCTAATTTTGAAAAACATTTAAAAAATATTTTTTCAAATGAAAGCCTAATTAAAGTACTTAATTTTGAAGAGTTGATAAAAACTAAAACTGATGAGTTTTTCGAATTCATCCTAAAATTAAGAGAATCTATAAATGGTACAATTGGCCAACAAAAGTTATCCAAGAGTTTGTCAGAAATAAAGGTCAATAGTTTTTATGAAGAATCTAATGCAATAATTACTAATGCATTTGAAGAATTTAAACCCATATTTATTGAGAAAGACAATGAACATTTATCTGGAGAGTTTAAGCTTACCGTCAATGGCGAACGTTTTTTAATGCCTAAATCAGCATTTATAGATAACGACATGCCTTTTTTAAACTATGAAAGTATACTTGCAAATTCTATAGTAAGCAATAAAATTAATAGGATAATACCTTCTGGTTTATTTATTACAAAAACTAAAAGTTATTTATTGAACAAAGAGAATTTTTTAGAAGCATTTTCTAAAATAATCAAAAAAGAAACAGATGCTGTTATTATTGGGGTTGGAATAAACTTTGAGTTGAAAGAAATTATTAAAACAAGTAATTATCAGAACTTAATTGTCTATATACCATCAATAGGTTACAATTCTTACGACACATTTTTTGTTTTGAGGAACAAACATCTACCAGCCATAGAGCACTTGGATTTAGATGCAAGTGAAATAAAGAAGTTACAACTTGTACAATTAAATGAAAAGCTACATTTGTTTGGGTCGGTTATTGATATCAATAGACCCGAAAACAAACTATTAAATGATGAATTTTCTCAGAAAACTGAATCTAATATACAAGAATTACAGGTTCAAATTGCATTAGCATTTAAATGCGTTATTCATTGGAAGAATGTGAGAGAAATCATCCAAATCAATATAGATTCAGAATTTAGAGAACTGGGGATTCAAAATTCTATCAATGATGTAGTTCCATTTACAACTGAAAGAAGTTGATAGGGTTGGTAATTTTGTAAGAAGAATATGTAAGTAAGAACCTTTTTCTAAATATTTTGTCCTGAGCTTTAATTTAACTCATTCTACAACTCTATTTCACATTTGATGCCCACACAACTGCTTTGGTCGCAATGGCTTATCAGAAATATCATAAATTGTATTTCTCCCCAAATTAAGATAAATTCGGGCATTATATTCATCTTCATTCTTTACCCATGAAAAAAATCCTATTTGTCTTTATCATTTTATCATCAAGCATTTTTTCGAGCCAAGCCCAAACCATTACTTCGGCCGAAATTGATGCCTTGGTTGAGCGAACCCTAAAAACCTTTGATGTGCCAGGAATTGCCGTAGCAGTTATCAAAGACGACAAAGTAATTCATGCCAAAGGTTATGGCGTTCGTTCGTTAAGAACCCAGCAAAAAGTTGATGAAAACACGCTTTTTGGTGTAGCTTCCAATAGCAAAGCCTATACCGCCGCTGCTTTGGGAATGTTGGTTGATGAGAAAAAGATTAAGTGGGACACAAAGGTGACCGACATCATTCCTGAGTTTAAATTATACAATCCTTACGTAACCGAAGAGTTTACTATCAGAGATTTGCTTTGTCACCGCAGCGGAATGGGCTTAGGTGCAGGCGACTTAATGATGTGGCCCGATTCGAGCGATTTTACCAAAGCCGATATTATCCATAATCTTCGTTATTTAAAACCAGTATCAAGTTTTCGTTCAAAATATGATTACGACAATAATCTTTACATCGTAGCGGGCGAAGTAGTGGCTCGTGTGTCGGGAACTTCGTGGGAAGATTTTGTTGAAAAACGCATCATGCAACCGCTCGGTATGACCAAAACCGCAGCTTCTATTAGCAGACTGAAAGACAAATCGAATATAATTTCTCCGCACGCCCCAGTAAACGGAAAAGTACAAGCCATTGATATTGATTGGAGCGAAACCGCCAATGCAGCAGGTGGAATTTGCAGCAGTGTTTCGGACATGAGCAAATGGGTGATTGCTCAAATAAATGGCGGCAAATATGGCGATGGTTCAAAAAGACTTTTCAGCCAAGAGGTTCACGAAGAAATGTGGACACCGCAAACGATTATCCCCGTTCGTGGGCCAACGGCCTATAATACTCACTTTTCGGCTTACGGTTTAGGTTGGTTTTTGAGCGATGTAAAAGGTTACAAGCAAGCTACCCACACAGGCGGCTTGGCTGGTGTAGTAACACAAATAACGATTTTGCCTGAATTAAAACTCGGAATCATTGTTTTCACTAACCAACAAGTCGGTGCAGCTTTTACGGCCATTACGAACACAATTAAAGATAGCTACTTAGGAATGCCAAAAGTTGACCGTGTGGCTGAATATCACGCCCGTGTAGTGGCTGGCAACGAAAATGCTAAGAAAATCACCGATGATATTTGGAAAGCCATTGATGCTCAGCAAAAAAATAACACAAAAATCGACCTCAATCAATTTGTTGGTACGTACAAAGATGCGTGGTTTGGCGATGTAACGATTTCGTTGAAAAACGACAAATTAATGTTTGCATCAAAGCGTTCACCCAAAATTTCGGGCGAAATGCTTTATTACAAGGGCAATACATTTGTTGCAAAATGGAACGATAGAAGTCTCGATGCTGATGCCTATGTAAAATTTAATTTAGATACCGAAGGCAAAGCCGCAGGAATGACCATGGAAGCGATTTCTCCATTGACTGATTTTAGCTTCGATTTTCAAGATTTAGAATTTCATGTAGTCAAATAGTTTTTAAAAAAAGAGATTTGTATTATGCTTATTATCAATGACATATCTCTTGTCTTTTGTCTAAAATCTATTTTCTTAGTATATAATTCAACCTCAAAAATCCATTTTAAAACAAATGAATCTTAATTTAAGCGACAAAGTAATTATCGTAACTGGCGGAGCAAAAGGCATCGGAGAAGGCATCGTGAGAGTGTTGGCAAATGAAGGAGCAATTCCTGTAATCATTGGCCGTAATGAAGCCGATAATTTAAAATTAGTTAACGAAATAATTACTTTAGGTCAAAAATGTGAGCACGTTGTGGCGGAACTTTCGCAGCCAAGTGAATGTGAAAAAGCCATTGCCGAAATCAATCAAAAATTTGGCAGAATTGATGGCGTAGTAAATAATGCAGGTGTAAATGATGGTGTCGGACTCGAAAATGGTAATTATGAAAGATTTATAGAATCTTTGCATAAAAATTTGGTGCATTATTACCTAATCGTTCAGCACGCTTTGCCAGCTTTGAAAGCCTCAAAAGGTTCGATTGTAAATATTGGTTCAAAAACTGCCGAAACTGGTCAAGGCGGCACATCGGCATACGCAGCAGCCAACGGTGGTAGGAATGCCCTCACGCGTGAATGGGCGGTTGAATTATTGAAATACGGCATCAGAGTAAATTCTTTAATTGTGGCCGAATGTTATACCCCTCTCTACGAAAAATGGGTACAAACATTGCCAAATCCAGCCCAAACTTTGGAAAAAATTAATTCAAAAATTCCGTTGGGCAATAGAATGACAACCGCCGAAGAAATCGCCAATATGGTAGTTTTCTTACTTTCTGACAAATCAAGCCACACAACTGGCCAACTGATTCACGTTGATGGTGGTTATGTGCATTTAGATAGAGCTTTGTTGTAAAAAACAGAAAATAGCTTCACTTTTAATTTAACGTCGGCATGGCTTCGAGCCATGCCGACGTTCGTTTATTTAAAGTATATAAACTAAAAGGCTCAGCAGAAAAAATCTACCGAGCCTTTTAAACTATCGTCAATTAACTATCGACCGGTGACTAAAAAAATCAATCTTTTTTGTCATAAATTGGGTCGTACTTCAAGCCGTATTTGTCTAATACATCTTGTGGCACACCATCCCATTGGTTCGGGCGATTTCCTACATAACCCAATACCTCAAAACCTGTTTGTGTTGTAAAATAACCCGATACAGTTAGGTTTCTTATTTGTGTAAAAAATGCCGCTCCTTGTGTATATTCTGGTTTTACATCGTTTGGATATGCAATTTCATCAACAATCTGAATTCGTTCTTTTGCCGAACACAAAGAAAAAACCTTTCCAAATTGCTTCAAACAAGCATTATCCAACCATTTCAAACCGCCACGAAGTGGAGTTTGATACGCAGGTTGGTCTTTTGCCATGAACTCAATGTAAGCAGGCACACCTACTTGCGTAGCACTACCCGATTTTGCATCGGCAGGCATAATAATATCGCACAAAATACCGATAGTTGTTAGTTCGGCTGCCGTGAAAAACTTCTCGGCCATTAATTTTTTATCACGCTCAATTTCTTCGGGTACACGTGCTGGCGTGGTTTTAAAAGGCTTTGGGTCTGGAGCAGCCGCTACCAAATCGGTAGTTGGTAAAGCAGCCATCCCGAAAGTGCCTAAAGATATTGCTTTTAATGTATCTCTACGTTTCATGTTTTTTCTTTATTTGGATGCGAGACACAAGATTCGAGATACGGGATTTTATCTATAAACTATTGATAATCAAACAATTAAAAAATCTCATATCTCGAATCTAAAATCTCATGTCTAAATTATAAATTCTTAGCTTTCACTTGGTCGATGATGTAATCTGAAGTACGCCACGAACTTGCCAAGATTGTCCAAGTAACGTTTTTATCACCTTGCGAAACAAACGGAGCTGCATCAACCACAAACAAGTTTTTCACATCGTGTGCTTGTTGCCATTTGTTTAATGCCGATTTTTTAGGGTCATTGCCCATACGAACCGTTCCAACTTCGTGGATAATTTCACCAGGTTGTGCTAAGCCATAATTAGTACTCGCATCTGGCTTTTTACCTAAAGCAATACCGCCCATTTCGTGGATAATCTGCTCAAACGTATCCTGCATGTGCTTAGCTTGCTTGATTTCGTTTTCGCTCCATTTGTAATTATAGCGAAGCGTCGGAATGCCGTATTTATCAACATTATTTGGGTCGATTTCGCAGTAATTTGACTCCAACGGAATAGGTTCTCCACGCCCAGCCATACCGATATACGCACCGTACGTACGAATCACGTCTTCCTTCAACGCTGCACCGTAGCCACCTGCACGTTTTTTATTACCATTTTTATCAGTATAAAGTCCGTTTACACGCTCAATTCCACCACCAAATCCACCGCCTGGCATTCCCATACCACCACCATATTCGATGTGATATCCACGTGGGAAGTCGAGTTTTTTGTTATCCAACCACCACGGTGTAAATACGTGCATACCACCAACACCGTCTTCGTTGTAGCGTTTTCTATCCATTAATGCAGGAATAAATGCCGAACGGCTCGCACCAGTCGAGTCATTGAGGTATTTACCCACCACGCCACTATCGTTGGCCAATCCTTTTTGGAATCTTGAAGATTTTGAGTTTAAAAGAATACGAGCAGTTTCGCAAGTACTTGCAGCCAAAACCACTATTTTACCTTTGATGGTGTATTCTTTCAAATCCATTTTATTGACATACGAAACACCCGTTGTTAGACCTGTGTTTGCATCGGTCAATACTTCACGCACCATTGCGTTGTTTATCAAAGTCAAGTTACCTGTTTTTGCCGCAGGAATACACAACACCGAAGAAGCCGAGAAGTCAGCATAAGCTTGACAAGCACGACCGCATTGACCGCAATAGAAACACGAACCACGAGAATCGTTGATTGGCTTCGTAAGCATGGCCATACGAGAAGGAATGACAGGAATTCCGATACCAGTAGCCGCTTTTTTAAGCATTAATTCGTGCAAACGTGGTTTCGGAGGAGGTAAAAAATGACCATCTGGCTCGTTTCGGATACCTTCTTTTGTACCGAAAAGGCCAATCATTTTATCAACTTTATCGTAATACGGAGCGAGGTCTTCGTAGTCGATTGGCCAGTCGTCGCCGATACCAGTCAAAGAGCCTCTTTTGAAATCATCAGGACCGAAACGCATCGAAATACGTCCCCAGTGATTGGTACGTCCACCCAACATTCTTGAACGGAACCAACGGAATTGCGTACCTTGAGCGGCCGTATATGGCTCGCCTTCGATGTCCCAGCCACCCCAAGCAGCATCAAAATCTCCAAACGGACGATGACGAGTACTTGCTCCACGACGAGGCGATTCCCAAGGGTTTTTCATTTGGGTAATGTACTTTGGGTCAGCGGGGTCGAAGTAGCCACCTGCTTCCAACAAACAAACTTTAGCACCAGCTTTTGCGAGTTGATACGCTGCCATACCACCACCAGCTCCCGAGCCAACAATGACAACATCATACACTTTAGCCTGCTCTTTAATCTCGAATAAGTTCATTTTTTATTAGGGATGAAATAGAAATTAATTGCTTTTAGAATCAAACTACTAAAATAGAAATTTTTATTTTTATTTTGCTAAGAAGTACACATTTTATTTTTAAAAAAATTTAATTTATACAATATAGATATTAAAAAAGGCTCAAACTGAGCCTTTTTTATAGTGCAAGTTTCTAACTTGCTATTTACAAATTTGAAAAATTATGCTACTCTATGATTGTTAGATTTGCTTCGTTTTCGAGCTTTATTTGGGTTTTTTCTTTATAAATACTCACAATTCCCTTTACTTTTATTGATTTCCCTTGCAAAGCAGCTTCTGAGAATTTTCCTTTTGAGATTACTTCACCTTCAACAACAATAGTAATGTCATTGCTTGGGTGAGGTTTATCAATGTTTAACAAAAGCATATCTCCCGTTGGTCTTTGAAAAAGTCTTGAACCAGCAACTTTGCCAGTTAAGAAAACTTCTTTACCCACAAAATCTTTGGCTTGCGAGGCCGTGATGGTTTCTTGCGAAAAAGCTGAGAAACCAATGCAAACGAATAATATCAGAAATAGATTTTTCATGTTGATTTTTAAAAATGGCTTAAATGATAATTTTATACAAAGCTATCATTTCAAAATCTCTCGTGCAATCACAAGTTTTTGAATTTCAGAAGTCCCTTCGTAAATCTGTGTAATTTTGGCATCACGCATGAGGCGTTCTACGTGGAATTCCTTTACATAACCATATGCACCATGAATCTGTACGGCTTCGGTAGTTGCCCACATGGCTACATCTGATGCAAAAAGTTTAGCCATTGCCGCCGATTCTACGTAATCTTTTCCTTCATCTTTTTGGCGAGCGGCTTTATAAACTAACAAACGAGCCGCTTCAATTTTGGTTGCCATTTCGGCCAATTTAAACTGAATCGCTTGGTGTTCGCTGATGGCTTTTCCAAATGATTTACGTTCTTTTGAATATTTTACGGCCAGTTCGTATGCACCTGCTGCAATTCCGAGAGCTTGTGCAGCAATACCGATTCTTCCACCGTTGAGAGTTGTCATGGCGAATTTAAACCCAAAACCATCGGCTCCAATTCGGTTTTCTTTTGGCACTCTCACATCAGAAAACATCAATGAATGTGTATCTGATGAGCGAATCCCCATTTTATCTTCTTTCTTTCCAACCACAAAACCTTCTGTGCCTTTCTCAATAATCAAGGCGTTAATTCCTTTGTGTTTCAATTCTGGGTGAGTTTGGGCAATTACTAAACAAACCGATGACGTTCCGCCATTGGTAATCCAGTTTTTTGTGCCATTTACTAAATAGTAATCGCCTTTGTCTTCGGCCGTTGTTTTTTGTGAAGTGGCATCTGAACCAGCTTCAGGTTCGGACAAGCAAAATGCTCCGATTATTTCACCCGATGCGAGTGGCTTTAAATATTTTTGTTTTTGCTCTTCTGTTCCGAAAGCCTCTAAACCCCAACACACCAAAGAGTTATTAACCGACATCGCCACCGAAGCAGAAGCATCCACTTTCGAGATTTCTTCCATTGCCAGCACATACGAAATCGTGTCCATTCCACCGCCACCGTATTCGGGTGAAACCATCATTCCCATAAAACCCAGCTCTCCCATTTTCTTGATTTGCTCATACGGAAATACCGAATGGGTATCTCGCTCAATGGCAGTAGGTAAAAGTTCGTTTTGGGCAAAATCACGAGCAGCGGCTTGCACCGCCAAATGTTCTTCGGTTAAGTTAAAGTTGATTCCTTCTATTGTAGTTGCTGCCATAGTTTTACTTGGTTTTGTTTTAATGTTGTTGATGAATCAAAGTTATATAAAAAAATATTAGTATGCAAGCATACTAATATTTTGAGCTTTTTATGGTTTAAGTCTTATAATTTCGTCAAATGCTGTACTCCTTCTAAGAGTCTGTCTAAATCTCGAAGTGAGGTGTAAACGTGCGGGGTAACTCTCACGCCGTCGAGTTTTTCCCATTTGGTTGGCGATGTATGTATTTTAAACTTGGCAAATAGCTCGCCTTCCATTTTTCCTGCTTCTAAGCCTTCTACGCTAAAATGAGCCAATGCCCCCGAAAATTCGGGTTTTAGCGATGTGTTCATTTTTATTTTAGGCATTTTACTTGCCTCTTTTGCCCAATAATCTTTTAAAAAACGTAAACGAGCTTCTTTTCTTGCATTGCCTATCGCCAATTGAAAATTAAGTGCTTGTCCGATGGCTTGCTCAATCATAAATGGACGAGTGCCGAGGTTTTCAAATTTTCGGATATTATCAGAATTGGGTTTATCGTTGGGAATGAGTGGGAAGATTTTACTGATTTTTTCTTTTTTCACCCAAAGCATTCCAGAGCCGATAGGGGCCGAAAGCCATTTATGCAGACTTGTTCCGTAATAATCGCCACCTAAATCAGGAATTTTGTATTCGAGATGAGCAAACGAATGAGCTCCATCAATCAACACTTCAATACCTCGTTTGTGGGCTTCATCAGCAATGCGTTTGGCTGGAATAACTTGCCCATTCCAGTTCATAATGTGCGTAATATGAACGATTTTGGTGCTTGGCGTCATTTTCTCGACATATTTCTTGACGATTAATTCACTGTCTTCGGCGGGTAAATCAAGTTCTACATAATTGATTTTTAGACCATCACGTAATTCTCGTTGACGCCATGCGTGTAGCATATTTGGGTAATCATAGCGAGTCATTACAATTTCATCGCCTCGTTGTAAAGGTAATCCCATAATTACGGTGTCGATAGCTTCGGTAGCGTTTCGATTGATGGCTATTTCTTCGGGCGAAACTCCCGCATATTTTGCCAAATTTTCACGTAATGGTTCTCGGCCTTGGTCCAAGATTCGCCACATATAATAACTGGGAGCTTCGTTGGCGAGTTTATTGTAACGGTCAACAGCATTTTGTACTACCATTGGCGATGGACTCACACCTCCATTATTTAGGTTAATAATTTGTGGAGAAACGGTGTATGCCTGCTGTATTTGCCACCAATAATCTTCGTCGGTTGCCAGTTCGATGGCTGATTTTTCGGGTTTGTAAGCAGCCAAAGTCAGCAATTCTTCTTTTGAAAAAGCTTTTAATGATGGAACGAGTGAGGTACTGGCAAGCATGGCGGCCTTACTCAAGAAACTACGGCGTGAGGGCATGGTTTAGGGAGGTTTTAGTTTGGATGATTTTAGGGAAGTGAATTTATAGAAATATGCTGATAAAAAAATGAGTTGTACTCAATTTTTTGCTTTCGAAAGCGAAAATTGAGTACAACTCATTAGAAATATAATTTACGAATTAATCGAATTTCGAATGGTTTACTTGGGCGATTTATGCTACCCTAATAATTGGCAACTGTAGCCCAGAATTAGCCACTTGATTTTTACAAAAGTTTCTTTTTCAAATATTCGATGGCCATACCGTAGGCTTCTTTGGCTTTTGCTTCATCGTATTTTGGATTGCTTGGATTGGCAAATGCGTGTTCGGCTTCAAAGATTTTATAGTTGAGAGATTTACCCGCAGTTTTCATATTTGCTGCAAATTCTTCGATTACTGCTTTTGAAATCCATTGCTCGGTTGCGAAAAGACCAAGTACATCGGTATTCAAAGTTTTTAGCTTTTCAACGTCTTTTACTGGCATTCCGTAGTACATTACCGAACCAACGGTTTGCTTACCACCAATGATAGCCGATTTCAATGACCAGCCACCACCAAAACACCAACCTACGTTGGCAACTTTGGCTTTTTTGCCAGCAAATTGTAAGCCACCTTGCACAATGTTTTCGAGACGAGCCTCAACCACACCTTGCATATACTTTCCTGCTTCGCTTGCATCGGTTGCCAGTTTGCCATCATACATATCAAGGGCTAAAACGTTTACGTTTCCACCTAAATCTTTGTAGAAAATATCGGCTTGACGTTTGATGTGGTCATTCAATCCCCACCATTCTTGATACACAAAAAGCCACTTATCTGACTTTCTCTTAGCTTTTACGAAGTAAGCATTGGCTTTTTTACCGTCGGGAGTTGCAAATTCGGTCATTTTACCGCCAACTTCGCTGGTATGCTTATAAACGATTGGGGCTAAGTGAGAAGCAATAAAGGCTTTGTCGGAAGCAAAAATGCCCATGTTTCCATCATTACTGGCAAAAACTAATTCGCAACAACTTTGTGAGAAACTAAACGCTGAGATACTTGCGAGAGCAAAGGTTAATAAGAGTTTTTTCATTTGATTTTTAAAATTAGATGTATATACATATATAAACGACAACTCGTGGCAAAAGGTTTATAATAAAAAGAGAGAAAACATCGAATGCCTCCTCTCTTCTTCTAAAAAAACTAATATTTGATTTTGATTAAACTTTTCTCTTTGCCACTAATTTCTTTCCTGCATCCAATAATTGGTCGATTTCTGTATAACCCAAAAACATTTTTACAACCTTACCATTGTTTGGGTCAATAAAAAACAATGATGGGTAACCTTGCACTTCATAGACACTTGAAAGTCTTACGCCTTCGTCACTTTCCATATCAATGGCTGCATTTACAAAGTTTTGGTTGAAAAACTCTCCCAAATTTTTATCTGGAAAAACCCTTGCTTGAAGCATTTTGCAAGGTCCGCACCAAGTTGTGTAGGCATCCATAAAGATGAGTTTCTTTTCAGCTTTGGCTTTTTCAATAATTTTTTTCCAAGATGCTTCGGTAAATTTTATACCTGTGGCACTTTTACTATGTTGAGCATAAGTTGCTACGCTGAAAAATAGGCCAATGAGAGCGACAAAAATGGTTTTCTTCATTTTAGTGTTAGTTTTTTCCCGCCCGCCCGTAAGGCGTTCAGGTGAAAGGTTAATAATTGATATTAATAACGTACAGAAACAAGTTTTTAGTTTCTTCGGTAGCGAAAAAGCAAGATTTAGGCCAAATCTTCATATAAATACTCTAATTGCTTAATGTACCAATAATCTAAATTACTGGCTTGAAAGATTCTTCGGCAACGAGCATCAAAATAAGATTTTAGATTATTATCGTTAATAAGTTTTACTGCCTTTTTGAAAGCTGTTATAGAAGCATTATAATCGGCATCAGAAGTGCCACCGAAATCGTTGGCGTGGTCAGTGGTTGTTTCGACTCGATAAATTAGTAAGTCAATAACATCGTAGGGGAAAACCGCAATTTTCTCAAATTTGGTGATTAAGCTTCTAATTTGAGAGTTATTTGCCATTTTAGGATTACCTTTCGGTGTCCAAAATTGCTTATAAATTTTTTCTTTATAGGTTTTCAAGACCACTTGCCGCTCCTCTTAGGTCATTAGGTCTTAGTTGCTAATTCGCCCAAATTACTATAAAATTGAACCTGTGGTGTATTATCTCCTTGCAAGGGTTCAGAAGATAAATCATCCGTTCTGATTTCATTTTCTTCAAAAGCTTTAAAGATATATGTGTTTTTATCGAAAATTGGTTTAGGTAAAAAACCTTCCTTACACATAGTTTTACAATCAACTGTATAACCACTTGCACTACAAGGCGATGCACCATCTTTATAAAACCCAACAAAATTATTATGGTCATTTGCTTTAAAATAAACACCATAGGTCCCCTCCCATTTTTTATCTTCGGGGTTTGTGGTACTTAGTTGAAATTTACCAGTACCTGCTTTACGAGTTAGTGAAATACTTTCTTTTGGGGTAAAAGTATTTCTCTACCGGTGGTATCAAAGTACTTTTTATTTATCATCCAAACTGGCTGCTTTATATCTAATAAAGGTATTCCATATTTGTAAAAATTAGAGTCTTCTGGGTTATAAGAGTGAAAATCAAAACGAATTTCTTTATTATTTTTATAGTTAATACTAATAACACATTTTAAGTCTTCAATATGATTCATTAAATTATCTGCATTCCAATTCCATCCCCATTCATCATACTCCACATATTTAAAATCCCTGTCGAGGTTTGGAGTTTCTCTATAGAAATAATAACTCACGAATAAGCTGTCTTTTTGGTAGTTACTCCGTTCAATTTCTGATAATACGAATGGTGTAATTATCTTTAATAACTCTTTGTTGTCTTTTGGTGCATTTGTTATTATGTATTCATTGGGGTAAGAATCAATAGAGAAAAATTGTACTTTACCCATTTCAAAGATAAATCTTGTATAATATTTCAGCTCTTTTTTAAAAAAAAGAATAGAAATTACAGCTATAATAATTATAATTTTTCTTTTCATGTTTGACGATTTTAAAATGTTCCTGTTATTCTTTCTTCCCACTCTATAACAGTTACAAAAGGCTTGTAACCATAATAATGTTGCAAAATAAACCATGACAAGAAGCCATTAAAAAACGAAGCAGGTTTAGCTTGTAGCTTCCAATTCTCAAAAGAAATTTCTATGTCAGGTCTGTCTAAACCAAAGTGGTCGTATAGAACTACCTTAATTCTTGCTTCATAGGTGTTGCCTACTTTCTTGAAGTTCAGTAGTTTTATATCCCAACTCCAAATATCATTGGTAGCAAAAGTAAGACCTGTAATTCTATCTGACCATGTGCTATATTGTGGACGAATGGCGGGTCTTGGTGGTTTAGAAGTTTCCGAAGGAAACTCAATAGGATTGTCTTTAAAATAGAAATAATTACCATTATTTCTCCCTAATTCTGCATTAAAAATAATTTTAAAACGGTTAATAAACTCTCTTGATGCTTGATGATTTTTGGCGGCTTCTGTTAAAATTGGGTTTGAATAATCAGTGCCATTGCCATTTTTAAAATGCTCAATCATGGCATCTCCATTTATTTGTAAATTACCTATAGTAAATAGCCAATCAGCCATAGTTTTCAATGTTTCAAAATGATTTTCTGGAATATTATCAATGTAATTACTTGTCATTAAGTAATTTATATCAAATAACTCATCTTTTGTAAAATGAGGGTTGCCAAACTTCATGTCTTCTGCTTCAACCAATGTATGGTCAGTCTGACTTCTCCAATTCATTCTTGGACGATGGTCTGTTCTTTTTGCTATCAAAAATTCAAATGGAGGGCTATCATAAACCTCCTCAGGCAACCACCGTTCCTTACACATAGGGTTACAATTCAGCGTATAACCACTCGGCGTACAAATGCCAATCATTGTTTCGTTATAAAACCCAATAAATGAATTATGGTCATTTTTCTTAAAATAAACACCATAAATGCCTTCCCATTTTTTATCTTCTGGATTAGTGGTGCTTAATTGAAATTTACCAGTACCTGCTATACGAGTTAGTGAAATACCTTCTTTTGGGGTAAAAGTATAAGCGGTAGTGTTAGCATCCCATTGTACAATAATGGGTTCGCCACCAAGGCGGGCGTTGGCAATGCCTAATATTGGTGGTTCGTAAGTACTTCTTTCTACTTCGTTATCAGTATTTTTTGTAACTGGAGCTTGCACCGTAACAACATTTCCCATACTTTCTTTTACAGTTATGGTATAATTACCTGCTATTAGGTTTTCAAAAACATTGCTGTCTTGGAAGTTGGTGCCGTCTATACTGTATTTATAAGGTGGGGTGCAGCCCTGTGCCGTAACGGTAATGCTTCCGTTGGTACTACAAGTAGCATCAGTAGTGGTGGTATTAACTGTTAATGGTACTGTATTTGAAATAATACTTGTATTAAAGACAGCCTCACAGCCATTTTTATCAATCACCTTTCCTTCATAACTTCCTACATCAAGATTGTCAAAATACGGTTCTTCTTTAGACAACACAAAGTCTCTGCGAGCATGGCCAGTAAGCTGATATGTATAGGGTGGTGTACCACCAGATGCAACAAATCTAATGATTCCCTTGGTAAGTCCATCACAAGATATATCAGTTTTATCAAAAACCGTTGTTAGAGCGGGGGGAGCAACTAAACTAACAGTTTTGCTTACAGAACACCCAAAAGCATCTTTAATTTTTAGTTCGTATTGTCCTGCATTTTTTAAAATCTCATACGTTGTTTTTTCATTATTATATGATTTATCAATAAAGTTTAGCTCTTTGGTTCCATTGATATATAAGACGCTTTTATTAAGATAACTTAATGTAGATGCTCCACCTGTGCTTATAACTGTTATTTGCCCGTTACTATCTGAGCACGAAGGTTGCTTAATGATTGTCTCTAATGTCAAAACTTTGTCCTTAATCTCAATATCTGCGGTGTAGTTAAGTTTTCCATCTTTATTAAAATAGCTTTCAAATGGGTCATTTATTTTAGGAAATATTTCTAATGGACAATCATTGGCATCTTTACCTGCTATGTGATAGGTTCCAACATTCAAGCCGTCAAATGTATAATCTCCATCTGTGGTTACGGTTTTATTGGTTCCACCACTTATAGTAATAGAATATGGGGGTGAGGTTGGAGCTTTAAAGTGAACTGTTATTGAGCCTCCTGTATTACAGGTCTTATCAACACTAATGATATTTACAGTAGTAGAACGGTTGAATAATTCAAAGTTTTTTAATTGGCTTTTACTGTATCCACTTCTACAAGCATTTACAAATTGCTTGGAAGTTATTAGCCCGAATGTTTGTTTTACTTCTGCCCGAATTTCATATTCATTACCTTTTACAGAAACATCTTTTGCTT
>NZ_JBELAU010000020.1:0-70478 GCF_040253585.1 Emticicia sp. W12TSBA100-4 | reverse complement strand
TAGGTATCCGTTTTTCTATTTATTAATCAAAAAATGTTTTTATCTTTCCTGCAAATGACTTGTTTGCTTCAAGGCAGTTTCGGCAAAAATCTTGATGTAGTAATGTTCGGTCATGGCTACGGTTGTATGACCAAGTATTTTTTCTGAAACTGTTTTGAGCGGTACGCCCTCATTGATGTAAAATGTACCACCACTTTTCCGCAGTTGCTTGAGTCCGATTTCGGTTGCATCAATGCCTATTCTACTGGCAAGCCGCTTAAATATTTTGAGTACAGTTTGGCTCGGATATTTCGGAAAAGGTTTGTTTCGGTCGAGAATCTTTTTTAGTATGTTGTTGACCGATACCACACAAACGAGCGGTTCGGCCTTGTTGCGTTCTTTGTATCTCCGCTTTTGTATTGTGAGTTGGGCATCAACAAAATGCAGGTGCTTTTCATGGCTAAACTCCAAATAATCGCAATGGTCATAAGTAGTATAAAATAAGAAGGTGCAAATATCGGCAATATGCCTTTCGGTGGTGGTTAGTTCGTCGAGCCTAAAAATTTTAAGCATTTGTTGTTCGGTGATGGTCGCTTTATTTGGCTTTGCGTGGCTGACTTTTGGCCGTGAATAATTCAGTGGGTTTTCTTCTATCTTACCGTTTTCGATGGCAAAATTTAGGCACGCCCGAAGCTGTTGTAAATATCTGTTAGCTGTGGCCTCTGATAGTGGTTCTTTTTTCGATGTCAAGAACCTGAAATACTGGTAGCCAAATTGAGCGGTGATGTTGTGGATTTCTAAATCTTCGCATCGGTGTTTTTTCTTCAAAAATGTTTTCAGGTGTTCGTGTCCCCACGTGTACTTTTCACGGCTTTTTATTTCCAGTTTTCTACTGTCTTGAAATTTTAGAAAATCGGTCATTAATTCCATAACCGTAATTGTCTTGTTTTCTTTTTCCCAAATTTTAATAAAATCCTTCTTTAGCGTTTTGGCCGTGACGGTCCGGGCTGTACGGGTCATGTGTAAGAAACAGTTGTTTACCGTTGTTACGATTTCGGTTAGAATCTGATTGTAGGAATGTGCCAATTCGGTACTGGCTTCAAAGCGTTGCTTTTTCTGATTCCATCGAAGTTCGGGACGGGCTTTTACTTGCGTGCTATATTTTGTGGCTTCTTCTCCGTAGATACCGATATAGGCTTGGAGGGTTGGGATTGTGTACTTTTCTTTGCGGATTCTAAAACGTACTGTGGGGATGCTCATTTTTTTTTCATTTGTGTTGCAGTGTTTAGACGTTCACCACAACGGGTTTCAAAAAGTGGGCTACAATGTAGTCGAGTGGGTTGGTTTTTGAAACTATTTATTGTACGGTAGTATGTATGTACATTTTATAGTTTGTATGTGCATCGTATGTAGAAACGCAAAAAAGCAAGGGTTTCGCCTTGCTTTTCATGTTGTTTTGACTATTTTTCAGCTCCCGAAGCTGGGCTCGAACCAGCGACCCTCTGATTAACAGTTATGTAAACTTTCCTTATGATACCCTCTTTTATCTACGTTTTATAGCTTTTTTGTGCAAAAATAGCTCTTTTTTGACCTTTTTTTTCGCTTGTTAATGCTTGTTTGAGGTTGATTGACTACCTTTGTATTGCATATTGTATTGCATATTTTATTCTGAAACATCATGGCATTAGCAACTATAAAACTTTTTTTAGATACCCGACAAATGAAAGTTGAGGGTATTGGCATGGTCAAAATTTTGACTACTTTCAAACGTCAGCAGAAGCTTTATACTACTGGAATAAAAGTATCTTCTCTTGATTGGGCAAAACTTCAAAGGAATGTTGATGAAAATGGACTGTCTTCAAAATTGAGAGATAGTAAGTTCATCGACCTTTACACCCAACTCTATGGAGAGAACAGTTCGCTAAAACGAGCTAAAGTTATTCTTGAAAAATTAGGTGATGATTTTACATTTGAAGACTTTAAGTATCTATTTAGTAAACCTACTGAAAGTGTAGAAATTAGTAATAAGGAAACCAATAATATACTTATTGCTCTTGAGAATAAATCAAAAGAGATGTTAAAAAATGAAAGAATTTCCAGTGCAGACCTTTATCAAACTGTTGCTAATTCTTTGAAAAGATTCCTTACATCATTGAGTAATGACGAGCGATTCGAACTAAAATTGCCAATTTTGAGTAAAAGTAATATAGAAAAGCCTTTTTTAGATTTTATTCATATCACCCCCGCTTTTCTATTGAAATATGAAAAATGGATGCTGAAATTTGGTAAAATGGCTCAAAAGCAGGGGAGCGTGTCCATGCCTGCAAGCCAAACAACTGTTGGTATTTATTTGCGACAACTTCGCACTATTTATAATGATGCAATTGGAAAGGGAATAGTGAACCGAGATTTATATCCGTTTGCTCAAAAAGGTTATGTAATACCTTCAGGCAGAAATGATAAAAAAGCCCTAACTAAAGAAGAGGTTAAAAAAATTATGACTTATGATGCACAGCCCGATAGTTTTGAGCAACGAAGCCGTGATTTGTGGATTTTTAGTTACCTCTCAAATGGAATGAATTTTTCAGACATTTGTCGCCTTACTTGGGGAGATGTAAATGGAAATCAAGTGAAATTCATAAGAAAAAAGACTGCTAATAGTAAGAAATCTGACCAAAAGAAAATAACTGTTACGTTATTCCCTGAAAGTTTTGAAATCATTGAGCGGTGGGGAAATAAAGATAAAAGTCAAGATGCTTATCTTTTTCCATTCATTAATGAGTTGATGGACGAGCGACATAAAAAAGCCACAATTCATCAAGTAATTAAAATTACAAACAAATGGGTCAATCGCATTGCTGAAAAGCTGGGTATCGAAGGAGATGTAAATACCTATCATGCTCGACACTCTTTTGCTACCATCTTATTAAGAAGTGATGCTCCGATTCCATTTATTAGTCAATCACTCGGACATTCAAATATTGCCACGACCGAAGCGTATTTAGGCTCTTTTGAAGACGAACAAGTACAAGGGTATTTGAAAGCATTGATATAATTATGGAGAAAAGGTTATAGGTACTTTTTAAATGTATGAAATATAATTCAAAAATAACTTGAAACTCCTAATTGAAATACACCAGTTTTCGATGGAGGATTACCCAATAAATCCCATTGTTTTTGAATGCGATAATTAAAACGAATAACAGTTGATGGAATAGGTCGCCAACTGATTGCAGGCATAATTGAAATAACTTCGTCATAAATTTTATCTCCTGTTTCAGTAAATTTACCTACATTCCAATCAACTCGTTCGATACGGCAAGCGATATTAAACGTAGAGTTGGGGAATCCTGCAAGGAGTTTCTTATAAATAGGTTGCACAATATCCACAAATCCGCCCATTTGTTTATTACCATATTGTACGGCATAATTGCTTGGCAAATCAACATTTACCCATGCCCATTCTGTGATAATTGATGTTTTTATTTTTTTGATAGTAGTATTAAAATCTATGGCGAATACATTTAACGCTCTTTTAGGTGCTAAATTAAAACCATCATCTTGAAATTTATTATAGATGCTTCCCATATAAGAAAGTCCCAATTCACCAATTTTTCGATTTCTAATAGCTATTTTTCCTGTAAAAAGAGCTTTTCCATTGCTACTTTCTTCAAAACGATTTCTGTTAGCTTTGACGGCTGATAAGGATGTTCGACTGTTTTCATTATCAATTATTGTTTCATCAAAGCCATTTGTCAAATAGGCTTCATAAGCAAATACCCATTGTTTACTGTATTTTTTGCCATAAAAACCCATCCCTACATTGCTAAATGTTGCAGGGAGCATTTGAGTAGCCGAAATCGGTCTATCGCTAAACTCCCATTTTGGACCATCATGGTTTTGATTAAATGCTCCAATCGGATTCACAATAATACCACCTCGAAAATTGAAAAGATTATTGAATTGAAAATCAAGAGCTGAAAATTCAATATTGATTTCTTTTGTGCCATCTTCAAATTCAAGTTCTGACATGAATTTTATTTTTTGATGCAAACTTCCACCTAAAAACAAAGTCATTCTACGCATTTGAAAAGAAAGCCCTTCGCCAACTCCATCAGTTATTGCATAATTGGTATTCATTTCGGCATAGCCACCAACACCCAACGGAGTACGCCCAACTTGTAAAAATGGACGACTATACACGGCATCAATATTCATCTTGGTAGAATCATAAACGGGCTTCCGTTTGAATAATGTGGTATCTATTTGGGCAAAAATATTTTGAAATAAGCCCAATAAAAATAACAAAATTACGAAATGTTTTTTCATCGTTGATTAGGCTAAATTGATATAAATGTTTTCTTGGTCAGTTTTTACAGCGAAAGTTCTCAATGCTTTTTCGGCAGGCCCTTGTGTTACTTTTCCTTTATTGTCAAATTCGCTCCCATGTCCTTCACAAACCAAATAATTGCCATGAGGTTGCACTTCATTTCCTTGATGTGTACATTCTAAATAAATGGCAGTATATTGGTCTCCATCCAAACGAAAAATGGCTATCGGAAAACCTAATTTTTCATGTTTTGCAACGATTACATTTCGCATACTTTGCTTGTCTTTCTTTATTTCGACAAACTCACTTTTTTTGATAACCAAGTCATTCTGTTTCAAATCAACTTGTTTGGCATAATAGGCTGAACTACAACCTTGTAAGGCAAACGTCAAGGCACTGCCACCGATGCAACTCAAACAGCTTATACGAATAAAATCACGTCTTTTCATATTATAGGCTTTCTAAAAATGTTATCAATTCTTGTTTTTCTTTACTACTCAATGCTACATATTTTTGCCTACTTTTGAGTGCTTCCCCACCATGTAATAAAATGGCTTCTTCAATACTTTTGGCACGTCCATCATGCATTAAATGCACTTTTCCACCCTGAGAATCTTTGGCTAAACCTAAGCCCCAAAGTGGTGTGGTACGCCATTCAAAAGTTTTTGCAGAACCTTCCGTATAATTATCATCTAAATCTTTGCCCATGTCGTGCATGAGCAAATCGGTATATGCAGCAAATGTTTTATTGTTTAATCCTTGAATGGTCGAGTTTGCCGTTTTCATGCTTGGAGTATGACAAGCTCCACACTGATTTTTAACAAACAATTCCTTCCCCGCCTTTACTTCTGTGGATTCGACAATTCTTTGAATTGGAGCTTTCAATGTTTGTAAATAATGTACCACATCAGCAATTTCGGCATTACTTATTTCGGGGTCTAATGCCTCTCTGCTATATGTGTCGTTTGGGGAGTAAGCACTTACAATACCCATGTCTTGGTTATAGGCATTTACTGTTTGATTGAATAAATTATATGCTCCTGCTTTTCTGCCAAAACGACCAATATATTTGCCATTTTTAGTAATAGCATTGGGTTTTGGTGTCAAAAAATTGGCTAATTCAATCCAATTTGGTACACCCGAAATACCATCATTGTCTTTATCATCTGGGTCTGATAATGCCAAAATATCAGCATCAGAAACGGCTTCTAAAAAACCTAAGCCTGTATTAGATGGAGCAATGAAAGTGGCTTGTGAAGCCCCAGAAGGAATATTTTCAGGGTTAAATCCTGTAATGGCTCTATGCTGTAATTGTGGACCACCCATCAACAGAAATTTATTTCCAGTTTCGTCAGTTTGTCCAAAACGAATTAGACTTGTTGAAGGATGTCCTTTGCCATCGCCAGCATGACAACTGATACAAGAATTTGATACAAATAAAGGACCTAAACCTGTACTGGTAGTAAAAACCTTAGTGAAAGCAGCATCACCTCTAAGAAATTGAGTAGTTTCAGCAGTCGTTAATTCTTCAATTGTACCATCTAATACGGTATTTTTTTCTGGAGAAACTGGCAATAGTTTTTCACAAGCCGTAGCAATGAAAAAGCCAATTGAAATGATGAATATAGTATATTTTGCTTTCATCTTGTTTTTATTTTACAATTCAGAAAGGCAAATCTATATAAATTTAGATTAATCTAAAAATATTGTTAGATATATTGTTTTAATATTTTAAACATGGACTAAAAACAAAAGCATTGCTCTATTTAGAACAATGCTTTGAGAAAAACTAACGATTCAAAATATGGTTTAAAACTTCATATTCTGAATCCTAACAGCATTTAAAATCGCCAATAGAGCTACACCAACATCAGCAAAAACAGCTTCCCACATCGTTGCTAAACCACCTGCCCCTAATAATAACACAACAGCTTTTACGGCAAACGCAAGCGTGATATTTTGCCAAACAATGCGTTTGGTTTGTTTTCCGATATTGATAGCCATTGGTATTTTTGATGGTTTATCATCTTGAATAACGACATCAGCAGTTTCAATGGTAGCATCGCTTCCAAGTCCACCCATTGCTATGCCAACGTTACTTAATGCTACCACAGGGGCATCGTTTACACCATCGCCAACGAAACATACGGTTTCATTGAGAGTCTTCAATTCTTTGACTTTGTTTACTTTGTCTTCGGGGAGCAAATCACCAAACGAGTTAATTATACCCAATTTATCAGCTACAAATTTTACAACATTGGTCTTATCACCACTGAGCATTACTGTATTTACTCCCAACGCTTTTAGCTTATTCACAGTTTCTTGGGCATCTTCTTTAATACTGTCGGCAATGGTTAAGTAGCCCACAAACTTTTTATCATAAGCAATGGCAATAAGGGTATAAACAATGGTTGTTGGGTCAATATCATAGGTGATAGAGAATTTATCCATCAATTTAAAATTTCCAACTAATAATTCTTTGCCATTTATTTCAGCTTTAAGTCCATGTCCTGAAATTTCTTCTACATTTTTCAGTTCGATGGTCGAGTCAATCTCTCCAACAAAATTATGAATGGCAGTTGCTACTGGATGCGTACTTTGACTTTCCAAAGCATTGACCATTTTTAAGATTTCATCTTTATTAAAATCTTGCTTTATAATAACTTCTTGTACTTTAAACACCCCTTCGGTCATTGTACCTGTTTTGTCCATCACTACGTTTTGGATACTGGCGATAATGTCCAAAAAATTGCTTCCTTTGAAAAGAATACCATGCTTACTGGCGGCACCAATGCCTCCGAAATAGCCCAAAGGAATTGAAATAACCAAAGCACAAGGGCATGAAATAACTAAAAACACCAAAGCTCTGTATAGCCATTGACTAAACACATAATTCTCAACAAAAAGCACAGGTACTATACAAATCAATACAGCCAATAAAACAACAATCGGTGTATAAATTTTGGCAAATTTTCTAATGAAAAGCTCTGTTGGAGCTTTTTGAGCCGTAGCATTTTGTACCAATTCCAAGATTTTGCTAAGTTTACTGTCTTTGTAAGCAGTAGTAACCTTTACCTGCGAAACTGTATTAAGGTTTATCATTCCTGCCAAAACTGTTTCACCTTTTGCTTTGGTATCGGGCTTGCTCTCACCTGTCAATGCTGCGGTATTGAAAGAGGCTATTTCAGAAAGTAGTTCACCATCTAAACCCAGTTTCTCACCTGCTTTTAATTGAATAATATCGCCAATATTTACTGATTCCGCCTTAATAGTTTTAGCTTGATTATTTTGTAAAATAGTTACTTCGTCGGGGCGTTGGTCAAGTAAGGTTTTGATATTTGCCTTAGCTCTTTTGACTGCCAAAGTTTGGAAAACTTCACCCACAGCATAAAATAACATGACTGCTACACCTTCGGGATATTCGCCAATGGCAAATGCTCCGATGGTGGCAATGCTCATTAACAAAAATTCAGAAAAGACTTCTCCTTTACCAATGCTTTCTATTGCTTCTTTTAGAACGGGAAAACCAACAGGTAAGTAAGCAACACCATACCAAATAATCCGAACCCAACCTGTAAACCACGATTGAGGGAAATAATTATCTAATGCAATGGCAATGAGTAATAAAGCCAAGCTAATGATGGCTGGCAAAAACATTTTGAAAGTGCTTTCATTTCCTCCCGAATGGCCGTGTCCATCATCATCGGTATGCTCATCGTGTTTTGGTTCATCAATTGCACAACAACCTACCTCTTTGTGTTCTTTCTTTAATTGTTTATTGGCTACCATATTGATTTTTTCTTCTTGCGTACAACAAAGTTGTTTGCCGTCTTTGTCATAAATGTGTTTATGTTCCATTGTCTTGAATTTTATATTAAAAAAAATAAATTAGTGATTATGCTCATCACCGCCTTCCGAATTCGACATAGTAGATTGCAAATAGTAAGCACCTTTTGCCACTATTTTTGCTCCAGCAGGTATTTCTTGCAAAGGCGTTACTTGCACAAACCCCAATTGAGTTGTTCCTGTTTTCACTTCAATTCGCTTGAAATGAACACCCGTATCAACCTCTTGTCCTTTGCTCTTTGGCTCTTCATCATGTTCTTCTTGAATAAAAATAAACTCCTTACCTTCAGCTTTGGCAATAGCATCTATTGGCAAAGTTTCTACATCATTTTTACCAATATCAATTAAGGCATTGACATACATTCCTGGAATCAGTCCAATCGTAGAATTATTGATGTCGGCATGAACTGCCACTGATTTTGATTCATTTTGAAAAGCCTTTCCAACACTAAAAATCCGTCCGATAATTTCTTGGTTTCCTTGATTAGTCAAAACAAACCGAACACTTTGCCCTACTTTTATACGGAATAGGTCTTTTTCATAAACCAACAAATCAACGTGCATTTTAGAATTATCTACAATGGAGAATAATGTATTATTAGCTGAAATACTACTCCCAATTTTCACTTTCACTTCTGTTATATAGCCCGAAATAGGAGCTACAATAGAAAGTATTGAAGCATTGTCATTACCACCCAGCGAAAGGTTTTGGTCTAAAATAATTATTTGATTTTCAGTATTTTTGATTTTATTCTTGATTGTTTCAAGCTCAGTATTGATTTTTTGAAAGGTTTTTTTTGCCGTTACATTTTCATCGCTCAATTCTTTCTGACGAGCAAATTCCAACTCTAAAAAATCTTTGCTTACTTTGGCTTGCTGCAATTCTTCGGTCAATTTGGCTTTTGCTAAACGAATATTGTTGAATTCCATGCTCTGAAATGTTGCCAATGTCTGCCCTTTTTTTACAAATTGCCCCTCAATAACAGCAATTGTTTTGATAATTCCACCCAAAAAAACCGAAACATCAGCTTGATTTTGAGGGGGAAGTTTGGTGTATCCATTGGCTGTGATAACTTCACTTAGGTTTTTCTTTTCAAAAATTCCGAAAACTATTTGAGCTGATTTTACTTGCATGGGTGTCAATTCGACTACACCAGTTTCGTCGTGGTGTTCTTCTTCTGTTACTGTTTCTGCGGCTTTTTTATTGCAAGAAACGAAAAGAAACAAACTGAATATAACTAATAAAAATTTATATTGATGATTGATTTTCATTTGCTTAAAATTAATTGTTTAACAAATATTGAATATTGATTGTATTTTGGTTGAAAGCATTGATTGCGTGCAAATAGTTTTGCTGAATGTTTAACACAGTTTCTAAACTTTGTAGATATTCTACATAACCTACTTCTCCACTTTGATAGGCTTTTGTAGCATTTTTTGTGATTATTTCAGCATTAGGCAAAGCAGATTGTACATAATAATCCATCAAAGATTGATTGTTTTTTTGCTCTTGAATTTGCTGCAAAAGTTGGCTATTCAGTTGATTTTTGAGATATTCTGAACTTTTTCGTTGGACTTGAATTTCGGTTTCTGATGCTTGAATGCGAGCTTTAGTGGCTTTAGTGAAAATTGGAATACTCATACCCAAACTCACACCTTGAAAACGAGGAACACCGTTGAAGAAAACAGTTTTATCAGCAATCTCTTGAATGCCTGTGAGCGATTGTAAAAAATATCCAGCCGAAAACTCAGGTTTTGCGAGAGCTTTTTCAACATTTTTGTTTGCCGAAGCTATCGTAATTTGTTGTATTGCCAATGCTAAAACAGGGTTTTGATTGATAAAATTAGTATCTGATATAATCGCCTTTGACGGAAAAAAGTCGGTTTCGACAATTGTAAAGTCGTCTTTAATATTCAAAATGTTTTTTAGTCTAATTTTTTCACTTAAAATCAAACTTTCATTCTGCTTTCTGACTTGAACTAACCCTTGTTGCTTGGTTTCGGCAGTTGTTTTTTCTAACAATGTACTTTCACCAGTTTTGAGTCTTAGATTTGCTGCTTTTACAAATTGTTGCAAATAATCATCTTGCTTAGCCAATAATTGATTAATTGCCATCAAATACAAAATGGTATTCCAAGAATGGCGAATCTGAAAAGCAATGTCGTGTTTAGTTATTATCAATTTCAGCTCACTACTTTTGATGTTTTCATTGATAAGTATTTTTTTTGCTTGAAACTGAAAAGGGCTAAATCCTTGCGAAATGCTATAATTTTGGTCAAAACTTCGGGTATTGTACTGCCCCAACATGGCACTTACATTGGTTTTGGGAAGCTCCTTTGCCGTTGGTTTTAGCTGATTTTGCACCTTGACTGCCAATTCATTGGCTTGTACTAAACTATTATTTTTTGTTCCTAAATCTATGGCTTGCTGTAAACTAAGTGGTGTTTGAGCATGAGCAAAGCCACCCGAAAACAAGAACCCCAAAATTATGATAGACGCAATTTTGGGAACTTTGGGCTTTTTTATCCCTTTTTCAAATAGCAAATACAAAATTGGTAATACAATTAAGGTGAGCAATGTTGCCGTAATTAAACCACCAATCACAACAGTAGCCAAAGGTTTTTGTACTTCTGCACCAGCACCGCTACTCAAAGCCATAGGTAAAAAACCTAATGAGGCTACGGCAGCAGTCATTACCACAGGTCGTAAACGTACTTTTGTTCCTTCCTTGATTCTCTCTAAAACATTATCATAACCTTCGGTTTTAAGTTGATTGAAATATCCAATCAATACAATTCCGTTCAAAACTGCCACGCCAAACAAAGCAATAAAACCAATGCCTGCCGAAATACTGAATGGCATTCCACGTAACCAAAGGAAAAAAACACCTCCAATGGCAGAAAGTGGAATGGCAGTAAAAATCAATATAGACTGTTTTATGGAATTAAAAGTGAAATAGAGCAATACAAAAATCAAGAGCAAAGCTACGGGTACAGCTACTGCAAGGCGTTTGTTGGCTTCTATCAAGTTTTCAAATTGACCACCGTAGGTTACATAGTAGCCTTCGGGGAGTTTGAGTTTGGCATCCAATTTTGCTTGTATGTCGTTTACTACGCTTTTCACATCACGTCCACGCACATTCAGACCTATCACAATTCTACGCCTGCCATCTTCACGACTTATTTGTGCAGGCCCTTGTTCAAAATTTACGTCGGCTACTTGCTCCAAAGGAATTTGGTTGCCATTAGGTAGGCTTACAAAGATGTTCTTTACATTAGAAATATCTTGCCGAAAATCTTTATCAAGTCTGACAACCAAATCAAAACGTTTTTCACCTTCATAAACCGTTCCTGTGGCTTGCCCTGCGAAACCTGTACGTACCACTTTGTTCAAATCGCCCACATTTAGCCCATATAATGCCAACTTATCGGGGTTATATCGAACTGTGATTTGTGGCATACCTGTTACTTGTTCCGCTTTGATGTCTGCAACACCTTCGATATTGCCAATTAAACCAACAGCATTATTGGCCGTTGCTGCCAATTTTTCTAAATCTTCTCCGAAAATCTTAATGGCAATATCGCTTCTAACTCCCGTCATTAATTCATTGAAACGCATCTGAATCGGTTGAGAAACCTCAAAGTTCACGCCAGGTATTTTCTCCATTTCCTCTTTCATCATATCAGCCAATTCATAGAAATCTTTGGTGGTTGTCCATTCTTTTTTGCTTTTCAAAATGATAATCATATCACCAGTTTCTATGGGCATGGGGTCAGTTGGTATTTCAGCAGAACCAATTTTTGAAACTACTTCTACTATTTCTGGAAATTTAGTTTTAAGTAGTTTTTGTAATTTAGTGGATGTTTCGATGCTCATACTTAAAGAACTACCATTAGCGTTTCTGAAATTGATAGCATAATCACCTTCCTCCAAAGTAGGGATAAATTCACCACCCATTTGACTGAAAATAAATAGTGCAATCAAAAATAGAGCAATAGAAGCACTCAAAATAATTGTTTTTAATTGCAATGCTTTCTCTAAAATTGGTTGGTAGAAGCGATAAATAAAATCTATGATTTTGTCAGAAATGTTCTTTTTATGACTAATATTTTTGCTTAAAAACAAGGCAGAAGCCATCGGAACATAAGTAAGTGACAAAATGAATGCTCCCAAAATAGCAAATGAAACTGTTTGAGCCATTGGCTTAAACATCTTTCCCTCTGTGCCAACCAATGCCAAAATGGGTAGGTAAACAATCAGAATAATAATCTCGCCAAAAGCAGCACTGCTTCTGATTTTTGTTGATGCGTGTAAAACTTCTTCATCCATTTCTTCGGCAGAGAGTCGCCCTTCTTTATTCAGATGTAATCGGTGAATGACTGCTTCTACAATGATAACCGCACCATCTACAATCAAACCAAAATCTATTGCTCCCAAGCTCATTAAATTGCCACTTACACCAAATAAATTCATCATTATTACGGCAAAAAGTAGTGCCAAAGGAATTACAGAAGCTACCACCAAACCAGCACGCCAATTGCCGAGTAGTAAAACCAATACAAAAATGACAATTAAAGCTCCTTCAAAAAGATTGGTTTCCACTGTACTGATGGCATTATTAACCAATTTTGTACGGTCTATGAATGGTTCAAGAGAAACACCTTCGGGCAATGATTTTCTGATTTGTTCAACCTTCGCCTTTGTTCGATTAACTACCGCTGATGAGTTTTCGCCTTTGAGCATCAGTACCATTCCTCCAACTACTTCGCCCTTACCGTCTTTGGTTACAGCTCCATATCTCAAAGCTGACCCTTCTTGCACTTTTGCCACATCACGAATCAGAATGGGTATTCCATTATTGGTTTTAACTACTATTTTTTCAATGTCAGCAATAGTTTTTACCATGCCCAAAGCTCTGATAAAGTAAACATAAGGTTGTTTGTCGATGTATGCACCCCCTGTATTTTCGTTGTTTTTTTCGAGAGCCTCAAAAATATCAGTGATGGTGGTATTCATACTTTTCAGTCGGTCGGGCTGCACTGCAATTTCGTATTGTTTTAGGCTACCTCCCAAGGTTGTAACTTCGGCAATTCCTGCCGTACCAAGCAATTGTGGTTTGACTATCCAATCTTGAATGCTTCGTAGTTTTGAAGCATCGTATTGACTTTCATAACCTTTTTTTGCATAAATTACATATTGATATATTTCTCCCAGTCCAGTAGTGATGGGGGCTAATTCGGGGATTCCTGCTCCTTTGGGAATAAGCCTTTCAGCATCTTTTAGCTTTTCGCTCATTTGTTGTCTTGCCCAATAAATATCTACGTTTTCCTCAAAAACAAGGGTAATTACACTTAATCCGAAACGACTTAAAGAACGCATTTCTACGATTTTAGGAATCGTTTTCATCGTTTGTTCGATGGGGTAAGTAATAAACTGTTCCACTTCTTGAGTTGCCAAAGTAGGAGCGGTAGTAATAACTTGTACCTGATTATTGGTAATGTCGGGCAGGGCATCAATGGGCAGTCGGCTTAAATTATAAATACCAACTAATACCAAAGCCAAAGTAAATAGACCCACAATAAATTTATTATGGATAGAAAAATGGATGATTTTATCTAACATATTTTAAATCTAATTTTGAAAAAATTCATAGATAGCCATAAGCAAAGAATCCTGCTGAGTAAAATATCAGCAAGTAGAAATGGCAATAATTTTCAAGAATTAGATTTTGGGCGGTTGCCAGATGTTTCCGTAGAAATCAGAAATAAAAGAAGTATTGTAGAAATTGATTTTCCCTTTTTCAGATAAAAAACATTGTGCTATCTCTGAAATGAGAGGGGAAAATGAAAAATTTAAGACAATATTTGTACCACAACAAGCACAAATACAGAAAGGTGAACAAGTTTCAGTATCTTCTTGGTGGTTAGTATGATTGGTTTCTGAAAAAGCTATTTTGTCATTATCCACTACTTTACAGTCTTCCACATCTCCGCAAGGCAGACACGAAAGTATAAGTACGTACATGGATAATATGAATGAAAGGATTTTCATACAGCAAAAGTATGCAAAAAACAAGTGCAACAGGGAGTCAAAAAGGAAATATATTTTGATATATAGAATTGGATTCTATTTAACTTTTGAGAATCAAATTCTATTTTTTACACCCCACAGCACGATTTAGCGTCTTGTTGAATTGGCGGACATGGTACAGTTCCATAGCTACAAAAAACACAACAATCTCCATTAAGTGGCTTTAAAACTTGCTTACATTTTTCACAATCATAAAAATATTGGCAAGCATCAGTTGGCATTATTTCTAATTTTTTGTGTCCACAATTAGGACAAGTTATTTCTGATTCTAAACTAATATTTACCATTAAAATATATTTTTATGATTCACAACTTTGTAACCTGTTGAATTAATTGCTTTTGTGATTTCTTTAATATTTGTTTTTTTGTTATCAAATTCCACAATTGCATTCCCTTTTTCATACGAGACTTGTACAATTATAATCCCTTTTAATTTACTGACTTCAGATTTCACATGAACTTCGCAACCTGTACAGGTCATACCACTAATTATAAACTCAATTTTTTGGCTTTTCACCGCTTGGTTTATCGTAACTTTATTATCAGTTTTTTGAAAAAATAAATGAGAGTAACTTGGAAAGGATAAGAGTAAAATTGACAAAATAGTTATCATGGTTAAAAATGTTTTAGTTTGTAAAAATGATACTTTACTATCTGTTTCACAATTGCAATTGAGCGATTCGCCGCTTGTTTGTTTTTGTGTTTTTAGTTTTTTATACCAAGCCAACCCTAAAATCAATGCTGTTGAGCCAATAAAATAAGGTCTTGCAGGGTCGAGCCACGAAAAAGTGGAAGCAATGCCAGTTGTGCCAGCCAAAATAGCCAAAACAGGCATAATACAGCACAATGAGGATGCCAAAGCTGTAATAATACTTAAATTTGGAAGCGAAGTGGTAGTTTTCATAATGCTAATTCGGCTTGCTGAATATGCTGAAATAGTGGTTCTATTACCTTTAAATGATTGGGTTTTAGAGAATAAAAAATCGTTTGCCCAACTTTACGAAACTGAATAAGGTTTGCATCTTTGAGTTTACGAAGATGCTGGGAAACAGCAGGTACACTCATTTCTAAAATATCAGAAATATCACAAGGACAAAGTTCATTTTCTTGGTTAAGTAGAAACAGAATTTTCAAACGCACTTCATTTCCTGCTAAATTTAGCACTTGGGCAAGATTAGCAAATGAGTTTTCGGCAACTTTGAGTTGTTGCTTACAGTTGTAAATCTGAACTTGGTCGGCAAAAGCTCTAATGCAACTTATTTCTTGATTATCCATTTAATGGTTTTGAATTATGTAACAAATATATTAATTATTTAAGCAAATCCTTAAATAACTATTTAAAAAAATCTCATTATAGTGTATATAATGAGATTTTTATTTATTTACGATAAGTAATCGTACAGCCTTTGGCAATACTGGTCTTGGTTTTTATTTCTTCTTTTGCCAAAATCGAAGCGATGGCAGTTTCAACATATTTGGTTGTTATCTTGGTTTCGTCTCTATTATCATCAATTGCACCGATGTAGGCGATTTTGTAAACACCTTTTTCTTTTACCAAAATCACCGTATGCGTATTGACAATTGCACCGTAAGCAAACGATATTTTTTGGTCGGCATCGTGCAAATATTCAAAATTAAAACCTTTTTCATTGGCAACGGTTTTCATGTCTTCCCTCGAATCGGCAGGGTCAATCGCAATCACAGGAAAACCTAACTTTGCATATTTTTCTTGCAAATCTTTTACACGATTTTGGTACATTTTCGCAATCGGGCAATTATTAGTCAAAAAAGTAAGAATCACACCTTTTGAATCTTTGAAATTTTCTAAAGAAACCGTTTTTCCATCAATATTTTTCAATTCAAAAGTAATCGCATTACTATTAATAGATGGAGCGGTTGGTGTATCGCTCAAGAAGAAGCTAAAACTTAGAATAAAAACTAATAGAATTTTCATAAAATTATTTGATTAAAACGAATGATAATTGTTATAATGTTAGTTCAGACTTAATAAAATCTTTTACTCCTTTTGGACCAGTCAATGCTAAATATACATATTTTTTTTCGGCAGAAACAGAAAGCTGAAAATTAAAGAAATCGCAACACTGCCTTTCTGTTTTGATGAAATCTGCTAACATCGCAATTGTTTCATCGCTATCTTTGAAAGCATATTTTATGCCGTTTTTGAGTTCAACTGTCTCTACAGTTTCTTTTTTCAAATTTGTAATTACTGTTGCTTTTCTTTCTTTAAATTCTGCCGATGTGAGTTTACAAGCCATTGCAGTACCTTCGCTGCAACATGATTCCTTTTTTTGAGCTACTGCTTGAAAGCAACAAAAAAAGAGTCCGAGAATTGTTAGTTTTTTCATTTTTTAGAATTAAGTTTTGTTGATTTTATTGCCTTTTAGCAAAGAAAATGATAGAAATACCTACAAAAACGATAATTGCACCAATAATATCAAATTTATCAGGTTTGAAATTATCAAATTTATAAGCCCAAATCAACGACATGATGATAAATATTCCACCATAAGCGGCATAAGTTCGAGCAAAATTATTGGGTTGAAAAGTTGCGACAATACCATAAAATACAAGCAAAAACCCACCCAAAAGACCATACCAAATTGGTTTTTCTTCTTTCAACCAAAGCCATATCAGATACCCACCGCCAATTTCACACAAACCAGCTAAAATAAAAATTGACATTACTTTTATGACGCTCATTTGGCTTGTTTTTATGACAAAAATAATGAAATTTTATGATTTTACCGTGTTTTCTTCTTTACAATCACAATCTGTTTCGCATGAAGCTGCACAGGCTTTTTTTGCTTGATTTTTTTGATAGAAATAGTAGGCAAAAAAGATTCCTGCCAATCCTAATGCGATAATTCCGATTTTTTCGAGATAAAAAGCGATTGCGGTCAATGAGCTAATACCTGCAACTGCACCTATGATTGGCAAAGCACAACACAATCCGCAAAGTGTAATACCGAGCCAACCTAATTTTTTTGCTGTTTTTTCCATTATTTGTTTTGTTTTAAAATTACATTTGCAAAGATAAACAGTGGAGTATAGTCCATTGTCAAGCGAAATTTCTAAAAACTTTTGAAAAATGTTAATTGGAGAATTATCAAACAAAACAGGATTATCGAGAGATACGATTCGTTTTTACGAAAAACAAGGGTTGATTTCGATAGGTAGAAAAGAGAGGCGAGAAAATAATTATAAGGAGTATTCCGAAAATACGCTTCACAAATTGCTTACTATCAAGCGAATAAAGAGTTTTGGTTTTACATTAAATGAAACGGAAGAGTTTTTGACTTTGCTCGATAGAGATGCGGCAACTTGTGAAAATGTTGCTGAGAAAATGAATGAAAAACTGTTTAAAATTGAAGAAAGAATAAAAGAATTGCAAGCCTTAAAAGCCTCATTATCAAATGATTTGACAAATTGCATGAGCAATTGTTGCCAATCAGAAAGCAACAATTGCCAGATGTTAAGTCTAAATTAAAATTTCATTTTTAAAGTTTTTTACTGGTTTTCGGTCTTATGTCTTTTAGTTAATGACGAAAACAGAGTGGTCGAATACAATATTTATTCATTTCAAATTTTCCTTAATAATTAAACCCAATTCCCACGCCAAAGCCCATATCGCTGTCATAATGGATTCGACCTTTGATGTTTCTTGAAAAAATATAATCAAATCCGCCCATGTACTCTTTATCTGTATTGACCATAAACATTCCTCTTATTCGTTTACTCAATGGGATGTCTTCTCTTGATAATTGAAGACGAAAATTGCCATCAGTAAATATTTCTGACTGCAAACGTACCAGCATTGGTAAGGTGTAATTAAAACCTAAACTCAATAAACTACGATTATCTTTGGTATTGGTTTGCCCAAAAATATTTTTTTCAACTTCATCTATGCCAAATTTTCTATATCTCCAATCAAATCCAATAAATGGCATAAACCATTGCATTTTACCTATGTATCGCCCAATATGGGTTTCTGTTTCATAGCCGTGCCTGACGTGATAACCTAATCGCCATTCAGTTCCGATGCTCCAACGGGTGTTTTGTAGCATCAACATTCCATCATTTCCATTGGTAGCAAAGTCGTTTTCAGCCATTAAGTGAAATTTTCTATCATCGGCAAAAAGTTTTCTTTGGGCTAATTTAGGATTAGGAATAAGAGGATTAGCGGCTTGATTTTCATAAGTAAAAACCCGACCCATGCCACTCATCATGTGATAAAGGATATGGCAATGAAAAAACCAGTCGCCTTCAACATTGGCGTTAAATTCAAGTGTGTCGGTTTCCATTGGCATTATATCTACGATATTTTTTAATGGAGCATAGTCGCCGTGACCGTTTAGTAATCTAAAATCATGTCCGTGCAAGTGCATGGGGTGTCGCATCATTGAGCCATTATAAAGCACAATTCGTACATTTTCGCCTTTTTTTATTAAAATTTTGTCAGCTTCCGAAACTACTTTATTGTCTAAACTCCAAACATAGCGGTTCATGTTTCCACTCAATTCAAAACGCAATTCTTTGACTGGTGCATCTTTGGGAAGGTTGGTAATTGTGGGCGATTTTAGCATTGCGTAGTTCAAAGTAACAATATCTGAAAGTTCGTTGCTATTGTATTGGGATTCATCCATTTTCATTTCACCCATTTCCATGTTTTTCATGTCATGTTTTTTGGCTTCGCCTGTAATCTCAGGGTACATCACCACATTCATATCCATCTGATTGAGGCTCATTGACATTCCCATATCGTCCAAATCTCCATTCATTTTCATCATGCCATTCATCATTTTCATTCCCTCAAAATATTTGAGTTTTGGCATTGGTTTGGCTTTTACTTGATTTCCAGCTCCTAAAATCAGAGAGGCTGACTTTGTGCGGTCTTCGGAAGTTACTAAAAATTCAAAAGATTTATCTTCTGGAATGGTAACGATTACATCATAAGTTTCAGAAACTGCAACAATCAGTCTATCAACTTCAACTGGCTCTACATCGTTGCCATCATTGGCTACTATAGTTATTTTTCCACCCGCATAATTTAGCCAAAAATACGTTGAAGCTCCGCCGTTTGAAATTCTCAAACGTACTTTATCGCCTGCTTTGAATTGTGAAAGCTGACTTTCATTCTTACCATTGATTAAAAATTTGTCATAATAGACATCACTTACATCCATTGCATTCATTCGTTTCCACTCGTTGGTTACTTTGGTTTTAAAATAACCTTGTTTGATTGCTTCGCCATAACTTTGGGTTGTACCTTTTTTGATAGCAAACCAATCTGTGGCATTGTGTAACATTCGATGGACATTATTAGGATTGTAGTCTGTCCATTCGCTTAAAACAATCGGAATGGTAGGTAAATCGTCAATACCATTTCTAAAATTATTGTCGCCTGACTTTTTCAACATTACAAAATTACCATACATTCCGATTTGTTCTTGCAAACCCGAATGGCTATGATACCAGTGTGTGCCATGCTGAATAATAGGAAATTTATACAAATGCGTTGTGTGGGGTTTGATGGGCATTTGTGTCAGGTTAGGCACACCATCCTCTTTGTTAGGCAAAAACAAGCCGTGCCAGTGCAATGAAGTTTCTTCATTCAATTCGTTATGCACATAGATTTCTGCCGTATCTCCTTCGGTAAAGGTCAGTGTCGGCATCGGAATTTGCCCATTTACGGCAATGGCACGTTTTGATTTACCACTAAAATTGACAATGGTATCTCTTACATATAAATCATATCGAACGGTTTTTGAAATATGATTTTCCTTTTTATTTGAGATATTATCACTGTTTTTCTCTACGGTTGTAGTAGAAGTTTGAGGCATAGGCATTGTATGATGCTCATGTTGTGCTTTTAGAGAAAAAGCCCCAAAGGAAATACCTACGATTAAAGAAACTGTAAATTTCATATTATTTTTGATTTTCTTTGACTTACGAAAAATAGAATAAACCCTGTTGAAATAGTAAGCAAGCCAAATATTGAGAATGCTCTTAATAGCCAATTAGAAATATTATCACGACTTTGGTAATCCATTGTGTGTAGCATCCAAAGAAAATCGAAGACTCTCCATTTGTTGTTTCTGAATTTCTGAACTGTACCTAACTCTGAACTCACATACACTGTTGTATTTGAAGGGTGGTCAAACGTAACTGCATAAGCTGGCAATGGGCTTTCTCGATATTCGTGATGCCCATTTGTGGTGGTCAGATATTCAATGTTTTTTACTTTCGCATCATCTGAAAAGTTTTGTTGAGCTACTTCTGTGGCTTCTTTTTTTGTTAATGGAGAACGTAACTCACCTGATGTAGCGTAAGCTAACTGTACTTTTTTGCCCCTATCATGTTCTTTTGAATAGAAAATTTGATAAACAGGTTCGCTCAAAAGTTGAATTAATCGAATATCAAAAATGTAATTAACGGTATCTTTCAGTTTGATTTTTTGAATAATATCTTGTGGATTTACTAATTTTATATCGCTTCCAATCGGGTGAATATGAGCCTTTTGGTGGTCGCCATGTACTTCGTCCATATTTGACCAACTGAAATATAAGCCACCAACTGTCCAAAACAGAAATTGGATACCTAAAATAACGCCCATCCATCGGTGGGTTTTTCTGATTTTTCTGCGAAACTCTGCTTTTTTCATTTTTTAAACCGTTTTTGAAATTTTTTCCATGATTCTATGACTATCACCAAATCGGCAAAGTGCATCTTCCCAAAAGTTTAGTTATTTCTGTGTATCGCTACGATAATTTTCTGCTATTT
This sequence comes from Emticicia sp. W12TSBA100-4, assembly GCF_040253585.1. NCBI lineage: Bacteria > Pseudomonadati > Bacteroidota > Cytophagia > Cytophagales > Leadbetterellaceae > Emticicia > Emticicia sp. W12TSBA100-4. Next base: position 49,431 of record NZ_JBELAU010000020.1, on the reverse strand, counting down.
ACATTTTCATACCGGCCATAGGGTCGGTTCCATTTTTAAATACAAATTCACTATTTAACAGATAGGCACCGGAGGTTACAACAATATCCTTTATGTCTAAACCACTTTTTATTTCTATTCTATTTTCGTTTTCTATGCCAATTTCAACCATTTTACTTGTAAAGGTATTTTTACCTGTTTGTACCCAAACTGTAGCACTTTTACTATCTCGAATGACAGCATCGGCGGGCAGTGTGATGGAGTGAACGCTTGGGTTTTTGATTATTACATAAACGGGCATACCAGGTTTTAGTTTTTGGGTGTTATTTGCTATCGCAAACCGAACGGTATTTATTCTTGAATTGCTGTTTAATTCGGGGTTGATGAACTCAACTTTTGCATTCATCTCAAGGTTATCTAAATCGGGAATAAGAATTTTGGACGAACTATTTTTTTGTAAGAATGATAATTGTGATGAATATGCTTGTGTTTCTACCCATAATGTCGAGAGATTTGCTATATCTACAATATTTCCGCCTTCCATTACATAGCTTCCTTCTTGAACAGCTATAGAAGTAAAATAGCCAGAAGATGGACTATAAAAGGTAGTGGTATTTGATGTTTTTTGGGTTTGTTCTAACTCTTTAATTTGATTTTTAGACATTCCCCACAACAACAATTTATTAGTAGCTGCTGCAATTATTTCATCAATACTAATTATGGCTTTATTAAATTTCTTTTTTTGATTGATTGCCAAAATATATTCTTGCTTGGCATTATTAAGTTCTTCGCTATAAATTTCGTATAGTGGAGAACCTGCCGTAACATAATCTCCCACAGTTTTATAGTAAAGTTTATCTATTCGCCCCATTATTCTTGAACTAACGGATTGCCTTTCATTTTGATTGTAATTGAGAACTCCTGTTAAAACTATTTTTTCATTAAGTGTTCCAACTGAAAGTGTATCGGTTTTGATATTGCCTAAACGTAATTGTTCATCATTTAAATATATTTCACCAGCCTTCAAGTTGCTTTGTTTTTTTACCATTACCAAATCCATATGGCAAATAGGGCAGGTTCCCATTTTGTCGGAAACTACCTGTGGGTGCATTGAGCAAGTGTAATAAGTGTTGTGGTCGGTATGTGCCATCTTTTTGTCTTTGCAAGACAAAAAGAGCATTAAAATTGTTAAAAATATTATTGTAGGTTTCATTGTCTTAATTTTTTGTTTTAATAAAACTTTCACTGTCCATTAAAAATTGAGCATTTATGGCTATGCTATCGGTTGGGTTTAATCCTTCTGTAATTTCGATTAAATTATTGTATTTAATACCTGTTTTAACTTTAACAGGAGCTAAACCATTTTGATATTTCTTAAATACTACTTTTTCTAAACCCAAATTGAGTACAGATGTGGCGGCTACCCAATTGGAACGTTGTGGTTTTGCCATAATCGTAGCTTTGACTTGAGAACCAATAGGCAACTGTAATTTGTTGTTGTTAAAATACACACGAACGATTGTATTTTTACTTTCATTTCTATAAAAAGGTTCTATAAAATCAATTGCCCCATAAATTTTATTATCTGAAACAGATTCGGGTGTTAATTCAACAGCAATTCCTTTTTTAATAAGATGTAAATCGTCATTGAAAATGCTCAATAAAGCATATACTTTATCTTGATTAAAAATTGTAAACACCGATTGCCCTTTTTGAACATACATTCCTTCTTTTATTTTTAATTCAACATTGTTCATGCCGGCATTGGCAACATTCATTGTGGTATTATTGTTTTGCATTTCTCTCTCCTCCCCAGCATCGTGTAAATGCCCTGTATAATTTGCATAAACACTTATATATGGATTCGGTTTTAGGGTTGTAATTACATTTTGAATCTCGTTATCAGCCACTCCTAAAAGGCGTAAACGTTGTTTTGAAGCTTCAATTAGTGTTGTGTTCGTATTATCGTTTTTAAATAAGAAAATTAAATTTTGTTGTTCTGTTAATAATTCGGGGCTGTATATTTCCATAATTTTTTGCCCTCTATACACCTTTTGATATTTATATTTTACAAATAATTTTTCGATTCTTCCGGCAACTTTTGAAGAAATACTTCCTACATAGTTTTTATCGTAGCTTACAACGCCAAGAGCCTTAACTAAAACATTGATAGTAGAGTCTTGCATCGTGCTTAAAGGTATTGTACTGATGGCAAATTCATCGGTAGGTTTTAGAAGGAAATCATAATCATCTAAGTTTTCGGTTGGGGTATGATTTGAATGTTCCGTTATTTTTACTAATTCCATTCCACATTTAGGGCACTTGCCCGGCTTATCGCTAAAAACCGAATCGGAAGGCATTGGACAGGTATATGCTGCTTCCTGCGTTTTATGACTGCTTTTTTTTGTATTGCAGCCAAGCAAAACTGTCAATATGACGAATATTAAATTTAAACTTTTCATTTCTTTTCAATTAATTTATCTAACGACACTTGCATTTCGAGTGCTTTATTTAAAATGTCAAAGTATTCAAGTTGTGTCATATTAAGTTTTTCCCAAGCATCAAATAGCATAAAAAGTTCTTCGGTATTTTGTTCGTATGCCAGTTGCATTGTTTTGTAATTATTTTTTAATGCAGGTATAATATTTTCATCATACAGTTTCAACTGTTTTTGTTTTAGTTGAAATTCGTTTCGCATACTGTTTGCCATACCCATATATTCAACAGCCATCATTTGTTTTTGAGATTGCAAAGCATTGTTTTTCCAAATTATACTTTGAATGTTAGCCTTGTTCATTTTTGATGCCCAACTTACCATTGGTAACTTAACCATAGCCATTATTGAGTATTGTAAGGGTTGCCCTCCGAAGCCAATTGCATTATCATATTTTACTCCAAACTGTGGCTTTAAACTTGCTTTTTCTGTTTCTATTTTTAATGTATTTAGATTGGTTTGCTTATCAATGGCTTTCAAATCGCTTCTATTGTTATAAAACAATGTACTATCAAAGCTGAATGAAGAATAATCATTCCAGACAATAGATGTGTCAATTTGAAAGTAAGAAAATGAATTTTTGTTCATTAAGGCATTTAACTTTATCCTTCGGTCTCGTATTTCGCTTTCATACATCAATTGCATATTTTGAGAATAGCCTAATGCCGCTTTGGCTTTATAGTAAGCACTAATTTTTTCAAGTCCATTTTTATACCTTAATTCTGCATTTTTAATCATAAACTCTAACAGTTCTTGATTGGCTTTGGATACGATAAGTCTTTTTTGCAAAATTATCCAATCATAATAGTATTGTTTGGCCTGTTGTACCAGTTCATTTAAGTCTGCATTTTTCTTTTCCTTTTCAACAGAAGACATAGCTTTCATATAGGCTTCGTCAGCGTTCAGTTTCTTTTTGTTTGGAAACATCTGTTCTGCAGATAACATAACCGAACCCATACCTAACATATCACCATTTCTTTTCCAAAGGTTTACATTATAGGGAGTCATAAATTGCCCGATACCTGCGGTTGGTGGCATCCAACTTTTAGCCCCTAAAGCTGCTTCATCCATCGAGCGTATCTCATTTTTGTACATTTCCACTACGGGATGATTTTTTTCAACACTATCAATAATGGCTTTTAATGAAAGTGTTTGTCCATAGCCATATTCTGAAAAGAATATCAAAATGCTAAATATAAAACTTCTATTCTTTGACATCTATTAGTTCAATTTTACCTTTACGTAATAATTCTCTTTCCTTTATTATTTCAAACACTACTGGTGTGATAAGTAACACATAGATAGTAGAGGTAATCGTGCCACCAATTAATGGGATTGAGATGGGTCGCATCATATCACTACCTACGCCCGTGGCCCATAATATTGGAATCAGACCAAATAATCCTACACTGACTGTCATTAGCTTCGGGCGAAGTCTTTTGGTGGAGCCATCCATTACAAATTTTCTTATTATTGATGGATTAAGTGTCTCTTTTGAATTGCCATGTTCTTTAACCATTTCTATCATTGAAGCATTTAGATAGATTGTCATTAACATAGCTGTCTCAATTGCCATTCCAAAAAGAGCAATAAAACCAACCGCTACTGCAACGGATAAATTAATATTATAAAAATAAACCATAAAAACACCTCCAACTAACGCAAATGGCACGGTAATCATAGTAATTAATGATTCTTTAAAAGAATGATAGGTAAAATATAAAACCATAAAAATGATTAATATCACAATAGGCATTATCAATTTTAAAGTACGGTTTGCCCGAATTTGATTTTCCCATTGACCACTCCATTCTATGAAATACCCTTTTGGTAACTTGGTAAGAAGTGCATTAAGTTTTTTCTGTGTTTCAGTTACAGTACTGCCTAAATCTCGTTCTCGGACATTAAATAAAACAGTACCTCGCAACATTGCATTTTCAGAATTTATCATAGGAGGCCCATCACTTAAAGAAATATCTGCAATGGATTCTAATGGAATTGTCCCATATTGCATTGTTTGTACTTGCAACCTTTTCAATGCGACAAGGCTGTTTCTAAAGTCTTGTCCGTATCTGGCATTCACAGAAAACCTTTGCCTTCCTTCTATTGTGGTGGTAAGTTTCATACCACCTAATGCACTTTCAACTACTGCATTTACATCGTCAATAGATAGTCCATATCTTCCAATTTCATCTCTTTTTATGGTAATATCAATATACTTTCCCCCTGTAATAGGCTCAACATATAAATCTTTCACACCATCTATTCCTTGTAATTCTTTTTTTATTTTTTGAGAAAACGCATAAATAGTATCTAAATTCTGACCATATACCTTTACTCCTACATCGGTACGAATACCAGTTGAAAGCATATTTATGCGATTAATGATTGGCATTGTCCAGCCATTGGTTGTGCCAGGTATTTGAATTTTTGCATTCAGTTCATTTATAATATCATTTTTAGTAATCCCTTTACGCCACTCATTTTGTGGTTTTAGTAAAATAATTGTTTCAATCATACTGATAGGTGAATTATCTGTTGCGGTGTTTGCTCTTCCTGCTTTTCCTAAAACGTGAACTACTTCGGGTACAGACCTTATAATTTTATCTTGCACTTGCAATATTCTTTTAGTTTCAGAATTTGAAACATCAGGTAACGTTACTGGCATAAATAGTAGCGAACCTTCATCTAAAGGAGGCATAAATTCAGAACCTAATTTGGTCATCATTATCCCCCCAATTACTAAAGCCACTACATTTAATAAAATTGTAGTTTTTCTCCATGTTAGGCAAACCCTTAATATTGGAGTATATATTTTCTCTAAAAAACGAGTAATGGGGTTCGCCTCTTCAGGTTTTAGTTTACCTTTTAAAAGCAAAGAGATTAATACTGGAGTAAGTGTAATTGCCAAAAAAGCATCAACGAGTAAGATAAAAGTTTTTGTCCAAGCTAATGGATGAAACAGTTTTCCTTCCATACCCGTTAGCATAAAAACAGGAAGAAAAGAGGTAACCACAATAATAGTTGAATAAAAAACGCCTGGCCCCACCTGTTTAGAAGAGGATTCAATAATTTGCATTTTTTCATCCGCACTCAATGGGTCTATTTGTTTGGCAAATATTTTTTTTATATTTAAGTTCATTGCTTTATTTTTTTAATTCTTGAGCGTGACTTATATGTCTGTACGCATTTTCAACCATTACGATTCCGTCATCAACTACTACGCCTATAGCCAAAGCAATCCCTGTTAATGACATTATATTTGAGGAGATACCAAACATTTCAAGGAAAATAAAGCCAGCGGCAACCGATATTGGCAATTGTATAAGAATTATTAATGCACTACGCCAATGAAACAGAAAAATGAATACTACAATAGATACCGTTATCATTTCTTCAATCAAAGTGCCTTTTACTGATTCAATAGCCGCTTTTATGAGCGTACTTCTATCATAAGACGTTTTAAATAAAACACCTTCTGGTAAGCCTTTTTGAACTTCTTTCATTTTTTCTTTTACCCCTGTAATTACTTTATCGGCATTTTCTCCATATCTCATAACTACAATTCCTCCTACAACCTCACCCTTACCATCCATATCAAAAATGCCCAAACGTAAATCACCACCCATTTGCACCGAACCAATATCTTTTACTCTGACAGGAATGCCATTATTATTACTAATAGCCGTATTTTCTATATCCTCTAAATTTTTAATATACCCAAGCCCCCTAATAATATATGCCATATTGCTCATTTCAAACTTTCTCCCACCCACATCATTATTGTTTGCCTTTATTTTATTCATCACATCCATCAAAGTGATATTGTAATATTGAAGTTTGACAGGGTCTATTATTATTTGATACTGTTTTTCAAAGCCGCCAAATGATGCTACCTCAGCCACCCCAGGCACTGTTTGTAAGGCAAGTTTTACATACCAATCTTGTAAAGCCCTTTGTTCTCCCAAATCCATTTTGGGTGCATCAATATGATACCAAAAGATATGACCAACACCAGTGCCGTCGGGACCTAAGGATGGAGTAACACCTTGCGGTAAAAGTCTTTGGGCGTAATTCAACCTTTCTAATACTCTTGTTCTTGCCCAATAAATATCAACATCGTCTTCAAAAATGATATAAACAAAACTCATCCCGAACATTGATGTACCCCTTACATTTTTTATTTTGGGGATACCTTGCAGATTGCTTACCAATGGGTAGGTAACCTGGTCTTCAATCACTTGTGGACTTCTTCCCATCCATTCCGTAAAAACTATTACCTGATTTTCACTTAAATCAGGAATGGCATCTATTGGATTCTTTTGAATAGAATAGACACCATAGGCAAATAGTGCCGCTGCTAATAGTAGCACTATTGCCCTATTTTTTAGTGATATTGAAATTAATTTTTCTACCATTTTTAATTATTTAATATTCTTTTTTTACAGAACCGCAGGTAAGCATTTCAGCACCATAATATGGATTTTTAATTCCTTTTGTTTCGCTAAGCCAAGAAGCCCCTTTATTATCATTAAACATTGGACAGAAATCTTGATAAAGTTTCTTTGAGGTGACAGATTGAGCTACTAAATCAATGGCATCCTTGCTTATCAAAGCAAAATGTTCTCGTTGATGGTCAATTTTATCAGCATTATCTCTAATATGCTCTCCATTTTCCTTTATACTTTCCAGAATTTCTAATACTTCTTTGGTTTGATTATTTGTTTTTTTTTCTAAGCTTGCCAAGATTTTCTTACTGGCATCGCTTGCCGCCTTGCTATTATCGTTGACCAAAGCATTTTTTAAGTCGAGATAGCCCGAAATAATATCATCAAAGCTGCTATTAGTAGTGGAATGGGTAAAGTGAGTGCTATCTGTTGCAGACATATTTACCCTCTCTTTGTGTTGGGTAGAATCAGCATTATTAGTGTTTGATTGATTTAAATTACAAGCTAAAAAAAGGCTTGAAATAATTGCAAATGTGATTGTTTTTTTCATTTTTGAATGTATTTAAACAGTTTTTGAGATTTTTTCCATTATTTTATGACTGTCGCCAAATCGGCAAAGTGCATCACAATTTTGGCGTAACTCTGTAAATAATATGTATTTGATAGGTGTTTTGATTTGTCTGATTGATGGGCGTGAAAGTTGCATAATCACATCTTTTTCACGACTTTCGGGTACAACTAAATAAAAGATTTCATCACCATCAGCGATTGAATAAGAAAGGTCGGTCAATCTTAAAATTCCTGAATAAATACTTGTACTTTTTTCTACTTCAAAGGCACAAATAACATTGTTTGTGCCTTTTTCAAACCACAAAACATCAATCAGTTTGATGGTGTTTGCTGTATCTTTGTCGCAATCAATTGCAGGAAACTTATCAGTACTCATAAACGAAAAACTTTTACCCTCATAAGACCTCGAACGGTCATTTGATGCGACAAAAGCATCATAACCCAAACTTTGTCCAATTTTTAGTAAATGAAATTGCATTTCAGAATGAAGGTTTTCTTCCAATTTTTCTTCTCTGATTTCTTTTTGGCGTTTTTCGATGCTTTTTTCTAATTTACTTCGTTCGTCTTCACTCAAATATTCATCATTGCCAATGAGCATTTTTTGCGTTCCAATTTCAAAACAAAGCCCTGCGATTGCTCCTAAATCATTTGATAATTCAGCCTTATGTTTTTGATTGGTTTCAATCAAAACCTCTCTAATTTTAAAATATTCAGACCATGAGCCTAATTTCTTTTTATCATTAAACAAAGTATTGAAACCATTGACGATGGCTGTATTGAAAGGTGGAAATAATGTTGGGTGCAAGAAATACAAAATGCTACCAACGGCAGGACCTAAACCTTTGATTTTGAGGGCATCTAATCGTACAATTTCTTTGATAATTTGCTCCTCTGTTTTGGCATTGATACAGTTTTCAAGAAATTGACCAAAAGCCGTTTTATTGCTTGGATTTTCATAAATGTCAGGGATTCTTAATTTAGGCTTCCAATAAAACGGATGCGAAACCCCTACAAAAACTTGTTTTTGTTCGGCAATACAGTTCAAGACAAACTCTAAGGAACTGCCCTTAAAATCATTTGGAAAAGTTTTGTTTTTAATGTCTTCCACTACTTGTAAAACACCCCTTCGGATGGTACGAAATGCTTTTAAGCGTTGGTCATTATCAATAAACCAAGTATTATAAACACTCTGTGAATCTGTTTTATATTGGTGAATGATTTGAGATAAATTTGTAGTCATTAGATGAGTTTTTCTAAGTTTTTAAATTCTTCGATGGCGTGTTTAGTAAGGGCATTTTGCCTCGAAAGAGTAAAAATAAACTTTTTGATAAACCAATCTTTAATTCCGCCAGATTTCTGTTGATTACCGATTTGTAAATCATGTGTTACGAGTGTTCCATTTGGTGTTTCGTCAAAGGTTAAAATCAAATAAACGGGAATTTTATAGATAGCTTTCATAATGATTTTATGATTTTTCATAACTCCGACTACTTCCCACTGATGATTTACTCGAAAACCTCCAATTCTTTCATCGAAATAGAAAACAGAACCTCTTATTGCCTCTGTTTGCTTGATTATCATAAAACCCGCATGGTCTTCTGGATGCCATGCCATGTATTTAGGCTTATCCAAACTAAACATAAAGTCATAAATCTGACTTGGTTGTTTACCAAAAACTTCTATTTTCGTAACATGATTTATTGCAAATACATGGTTAGAAAGCATCAACAAAACGATTGATTGACAGCACTTTTTAACAAGCGGAATGCCACCCGTTTTTTTGAAAATCGACTTTAATAATTTCATTTTTTCGAGCAGTAAAGTATGAAAAAGTACCAATGATAGTATTGATTGAATCTGAAATGAAAATATTATCAAAACCAGCCTTTTCTATGAAATTGGGCATTAGCCCTCTTACATTGTCGTTGGTGGTTTTGAATCCATCTAAAATTTGAACCAAACCAAAAGTTAATCGCATGAGTATATTTGCAGCTTCGCCCCAATCGGCAATTATCAATTTCCCATTTGGTTTCAGAACTCTGAAAATCTCCTTTAAACATTTTAGCTTTGTTTCTGCATCTAATTGATGAAAAACCAAACAACTATAAACTTTGTCGAATTGATTATTGGCGTAAGGCAACATAACTCCATCATATAAGTCTAATGGAATTGAGAGATTATTTTTAGCTATTTTATACGCCGCTATTTCCTTTACTTTTGGGTCAATATCTACGCCTCGTAAATCTACATTTGCACATTCTTTTGTAACTAAAAGTAGATTTTGAGCAGTCCCAAAGCCAAACTCTAAAATCTTTTCATCGGATTTCGGTTTGATAGTATCTACCAAAAGCCTACGAAATTTCTTTTCAGGCATCGTTAGTTTGATTGCTAAATCGTAGTATGCCGTCAAAAAATCATAACCTAATGCGGGTATAAAGTTTGGGGTTGTTTGCATGAGTAATTATTCGTCAGTAATAATAGTGTTAATCCAAGCAATAATTTCTTGTTTTTGTTGTTCAGATAATTTAGCCTTTTGATGAATCAGCGTATAAGATGCTAATGGCATTTCGTTTGATTCGATTTGTTTTGCAATTCTCTCTAATTTAGTTTCTTGTCTTCTTCGACTATAATTTCCCCATTCACTAAAATTTAGGTTCTCTTTCCCTGTTTTTATATGGTATTCCATTAAAAACCTTGATGGCTGTAAATATGAATACCAAGGGTAATGTGTGTTGTTACTGTGGCAATCGTAGCAAGAATTTTGTAAAGTTTGTTGTACTTTGATGGGTATATTATAGACTTTGGCAATATGAATCGGCAAAACCTGCCCGTTGTCTGAATTTCGGGCAGGTTGGTAGAATTGCAGGAGCAAAAAAACTATTAAACTAAAAAAGATGTTTTTTTTCATCTTAAATTTCTTTTTTTACAGAGCCACAAGTCATCATTGCTTTACCATAATAAGGATTTTGGATTGCCTTTGTTTCACTAATCCACATCGCTCCTTTGCCCCCATTTGCCATCGGGCAGAAATCTTGATAAAGTTTTGGACCACTATTGCCAAAGGTTTTAAGTAAATCGTTCACATCTTTACTCAGCATTACAAAATATTCTCTTTGGTGAGCTATTTTTCCAGCATTTTCTTCAATATGCTTGGCATTTTCTTTCAAATCATCGGCAACGTCCATATAGCCTTTCATTTGGTCGGCAGACAAACTTTTCATGTCAATTTTAGCCATTGATGCTATGATTGCTTTCCCTGCATTGGCAGCACCTTTTGCATCATCTTTGATTAGTGCATTTTTCAAAACCAAGTAATTGCTTACTATTTCATCAATAATTGACGTTTTTTGAGATGTTGTTGATGATACTTTCATTCCGCTTGTCGTGCCTGCATTGGTATTGAGAGCGGTGAATACGAATGCCATTGCAATGGCTGAAAACATTGTTTTTTTCATTTTTTTTACATTTAATAATGAATGATAGATGGTTTATTGGCAACATTTCTTTACAAAAAGAAATTTAAAGACCTTAATTAGTAAGTTTTTCATTTGAATTATCATTTTAAAATATAAGAAGGAAAAACAAACTTCGATAAAATCAATGTTTATGCTCTGCCATTTTATCAGAGGGCATACAGTGGTTTTCGTACAAACAATGGACTGCACAGGCTGCTTGTTGTTTATAATTATTATGCAAAAGCATTACGACTTCTCCTTTGGCATTTTTCACTTCACACATACCATTATGGACTGGTTCTCCGATGGTATAATTTTCTTCTTTTCCATTTGAATAATAAACAAAAGTTCCATTTTTAGGGGCTTTGCCGAGAACTTTTCCTTTATCGTCCACTATGTTTCCATTTCCATCTATTTTCGTAACAAGCTTGCCTGCGTTATTCACGCCTCCTTTTGAAGTCAATGACCCAATTTGTTTTTTCTCATAATAGATATGCCCTTTGTAGTCAACCTTTGGAATCATGTTAGTTGATTTTTGAGCAAATACATTCGATAATGCTATAAGTACGAAACTCATAGATAAGATTACATTTTTCATTTTTCTTGGTTGTTTAAATTAAATATTCATTTTACTGTCTTAATTCATATTTTCTATTTTAAATCCAGTCTTTTTAATCGCTTCTCTAATGACTTCTGATGAAATGCTGGTGTCGTTGACGGTCAAAACTTTATCAGGATTAGCAATATCTATATGCCATTTGTTTTCCCCGACAATAACATTGAGGGTATTGGTTACTCTTGCTACACAGCCCCCACAATTAATATTAGTTTTGAATGTTTGATTCTTCATGAGTATGTTTGTTTGATTATAATTTTATAAATTTTATAAACTTCTGCCTTTCAATCTGAGACTATTACTTACCACAGAAACCGAACTTAGAGCCATCGCCGCTCCAGCAATCATGGGATTTAATAAATAGCCATTAATTGGATAAAGTACTCCAGCAGCTATTGGGATACCTATAATGTTATAAATGAATGCCCAAAAGAGGTTTTGTTTAATCGTGGAAGTCGTGATTTTTGATAACTTGATGGCTTGTCCAATTTTTGTCAAATCTGATGATATAATGGTCATTTTAGCAACATCCATTGCAATATCACTACCCTTTCCCATAGCAATACTTACGTCTGCCTGAGCTAAAGCACTACTATCATTGATGCCATCACCTACCATTGCTACTACATTTCCTTTTTGTTGTAGCGATTTTATAAATGCGGCCTTCTGAGCAGGTAAAACTTCAGCCTGAAAGTTATCAATTCCTGCTATTTTGGCTACCAAAGCGGCAGTTTTAGGATTATCACCAGTGAGCATATATACTTGAACGCCCTTCTTTTTCAATTCCTCAATAGCATTTTTAGATGTTTCTTTAATTTGGTCTTCAATGGCTATTACAGCTAATGCTTCAATAGAATTGGCAAACCAAATAACAGTTTTGGCCTGTTCGAGCCAACTTTGGGCTTTTTCTTGAAGGACGGAATCTATTTGAATAGTATGATTGACAAGTAGATTTTGATTACCAATGAAATAGCTTTCTTTGGCTACTTGTGCTTTTGCCCCAAAACCAGTAATACTTTCAAATTGATTTACCAAAACAGGAGCAACTCCTTTAAAATAATTGACAATGGCATCAGCCAAAGGATGTTCTGACTGTTTTTCGATTGAAACCAATGCTTCAATTAAAATGGGGGCTTCTTTTTTCCAATAGATATTCGTAACTGTGGGTTTACCTTCGGTTATTGTACCTGTTTTATCTAAAACCACTGCATTGATTTTCGTTGCTATTTCAAGACTTTCGGCATCTTTAATCAAAATTCCATTTTCAGCACCTTTCCCTACACCTGCCATTATTGCTGTTGGGGTGGCTAATCCCAAAGCACAAGGGCAAGCAATTACTAAAACAGTAACCATCGTGAGTAAGCCTTGTGTGAATCCATTTTCACCACCCAAAATAATCCAAGTAATTAGGGTAAGGATAGCTATGATAATAACAATGGGTACAAAAATACCTGCAATTTTATCTACTAATTTCTGAACTGGAGCTTTACTGCCTTGTGCTTCTTGAACCATTTTTATGATATGGGCTAAGACTGTATCGCTTCCAATTTTAGTAGCTTTGAATTGAAAACTACCTTTTTGGTTGATTGTACCCGCAAAAACTTTATGAGTAACAGTCTTTTCAACTGGAATGGGTTCTCCACTCAACATACTTTCGTCAATAAAAGAACTTCCCGAAATGATTTTCCCATCAACAGGGATTTTTTCACCTGGCTTTACCAACATTACATCTCCTATATTGATGGTGGTTATAGAAACTTCCATTTGATGCCCACCTTCATGCACAATAGTAACGGTTTTGGGTTGTAACCCCATGAGCTTTTTTAAGGCAGATGATGTTTGTCCTTTGGCTCTTTCTTCTAACCATTTACCCAATAAAATAAAAGCAATAACAACCGCAGCCGCTTCAAAATATACATGTGCGTGTAAGCCTTTGCTATGCCAATAACTTGGGAATAGGGTATTAAATACGCTAAATAGGTAGGCTACCCCTGTACTCAAAGCTACCAAAGTATCCATGTTGGCAGAACGATGTTTGGTTTGCTTCCAAGCATTGATAAAGAATTGACCACCAAAAATGAAAAGTACAGGTGTTGCTAATGCCCACATGATGTAGTTTCCGAAAGGCAAATCCATGAAAAACATGGCAATGATGACAATAGGAATAGATAAACTAATAGCCCCTATTGTTTTTCTCTTTAGTGTGTCAAATTTTTGAAGTTTAGCTTTTTCTAATTCGTCTTTGGCTTCTGCACTTTCATCAATCAATAAATCGTAACCAATTGACTGTAAGGCATTTTTTAGTTCTTTGGGTTCAATAATTGTGGGGATATACTCTACTTGAGCCATAGCATTGGCATAATTTACACTTGCACTGATAACACCATTTTGATTTTCAAGGATAGACTGCACGCTACTGGCACAACTGGCACAAGTCATATTAGATACGGAGAAGTTTTTCTTAAAAGTTGTTACCTCGTATCCTAAATCTCTGATTGTTTTGACCGATTTGATAAGCGTTTCATTATTAGGCAGAGACGTAATAACTGCTTTGTTGTTATTTAGCTCAACTTTATGGCTCAAAACACCTGTAACATTGCTTAGCCCTTTGTCGATTATCAAGGCACAGTGTTCGCTTTCTACTCCTTCAAGGGGTATATCGAATGTGATATTTTTGTTAGTATCCATTTGTCTGATTGTTTAATATGACAAAGATATAGGGGGATAGAACAAATTTGATTACAAGTATTTTGATTAGATTTATATAATTTTCTGAATAGTATTTTTCAGAAAATCAAAAGAGTTCAGTGATAATTCTTGAACCCTTTTGACAAAATAAAACCTACTTTATAGTATCTGTTACGCTGCCACAAGTAAGCATCGAACTCCCGTAGTACGGATTTTTAACTGCACTTTCATTACTCAACCATGCTGCTTTTTTCATTGGGCAATATTGCTGATAAATAGGCTCACTTGATAGTTTTACTCCTTTTGCCAAAGTATAAAAATTATCAGAAAGGCTTTGGAAAATCTCTCTTTGCTTCTTCAAATCTTTTGAATCAGCAATTTTCTGAGCATCAGCAATGATTTTAGTGTTTACTTTCATAAACTCCATGTGCTGCTTCATTTCCATTTTACCCATATCAACGGCTTTCATAGCAGTTACTAATGCCGTTGCCGATTTGGCAGATGCACCCGCATCCGACTTTACTAAGGCATCTTTTATCGCATAGTAAGCATCTAATAGTGGTTGTAAATTGGTTTTAGCTTGTGCTTTGTCATTATTTATCGAAGCCATGTCATGCCCACTATGTTCAGAATGGTTGTCGGCAGTCATTGGATTGGCGGCTGGTGCGGTTATACCTGTTATTTTCTGCCATTCTTCTACCTTCTTTTGCCAGTTGGCAACTGCGGTTTTCATGTTCTTTTTAGCACCCAATTCAATTGCTTTTTGAGCTGATTTGATGGCGGCTGGATAATCTTTTTGTTCTTCTAAGATTTTTGTGGTCAAATTGGCGTAAACAAAATTGTCGTCAACCATTTCTTCTGATTTCTTCGACCATGCAAGGGCTTGTTTCAAATCTTTTTTATTAGTCAAATAGTATTGAGCCGAAGCACTGAAAAATTTAGCATCTTCTAATTTCTCAATGTTGATTTTTTTGTTGATTTCATTCATTACAACGACATCAGCATTGCTTTTAATTGGAACTTTTATCTGTGTATTTTCCCAATTGATATACAAATTTGCGGTATGGTCTTGCGTAATATCTTCTAAAGTAATCGAGAAAGACTCATAAGTTCGAGAGGTCGTTTCTGGCTTGATTTTGATTCGGAACAAATCCTTTTTTTCATCATAACTGAACGCTCCGTGTCCTGTTGTATCTGTATTTAAGATAACCGTCCATTCGTTGGGATTCGGAATCGTAAAAAGGGAATACGTACCTTTTTTTACTATTTGTCCACCAAATTCGATTTCATCACTAAAAGTAATACGTGTACTTTCACCTGCACCTGTACGCCAAATTTGGTCAAATGCTACTAAGTTACCGAACACTTTACGACCACGCATCAGCGGTTTTTCATATTTGAGGCTAACCTCTGTAAAACCTATCTTTTGTTTCCATTCAGCTTCGGGGCTTGGTGGTGGTGTTTTTAGTTCAATTTGGGCATTTGTGAAATGAGAAATGCTTAGAAATAATATGATTGCGATTTTTTTCATGTCAATTGTATTATTGGTTAAAAGAATGTTAGTTTTTCATCGGCTCGCCATCTTTTTTGCAGCATGAAGGTAGTTTTTCGTAGCTTTTTTCATTGGCAATTGTTTCATCTGCATCATAACCAGCATCGTTGATAGCTTGCTTGATTTTGGTGGCATCTGTTTTCTTTGGGTTGAAAGTTACAGTTACAACCTTGTCTTTTAAATCAAGATTTGACTCGCTTACTCCCTTTGTAAAAGCTAATTGCTTTTCGATACGTTCTTTACACATCTCACATATTGCCGATGTTTTGATTTTTACTTTTGCAGGTGGTTCTTGAAGGTTTGCCATTGACAAAGAACCAATTATTGCTAATCCAGTAGTTAAAAAAAATCTCCTTTTCATTGTATTGTTATTTTTGTTAAAATTTTGTTTTCAAACTTTTGTAATGTTTGGTGTAAGTGATACTACCACTTACACCAAACAAATTATTAAGGTCAGCCAATCATTAAAGTTTTGCCCGAGTCCATCACCATTACAGGGTAGGTTTTAAGCCCTTTACTACCATTAGCATTCAAACCCATACCCATTGTGTCAAATCTTGCTTGATGTGCCGTGCAAAGGAATTCATTACTTGAAGTGAAAGTAACTTGTTTTCTTTGTTCATGGCTACAAATTAAAGTTACAGCAACATAGCTCCCTTGCATTGTCCGAGCGATGACTACATCATTTTTTATGATATATCCTCCATTTTTTGTAAGAGCTACATTAGCAGAGTCGGTTAAGTCTATATTAAATTGAGCAACATCTGGAACAACTGATGCAACATTTTTACAAGCTCCAACACAATATATTGCCATGAGTGCAGCACCACCGAAACCTAAATTCTTTAAAAAACTACGTCTTTCTATTTGCAATTGATTATTTTTCATTGATTGTATATTAATTAAGTAATTAGAAATTAATTATTTTACTTCAAAATTAAGCATCATGCCATCATCTTCATGTTCGAGATTATGGCAATGGAAAACGAATTTTCCTTTTTGCTCAAATTTCACAATTACTTTTACTTTTTCGGTTGGAGCTACCAAAACTGTATCTTTCCATGCTTTTTCTTGTGGCAAAATAGCATTTCTACCCCCTGTTCGACTTAATACCTGAAATTGGACACCGTGAATGTGCATCGGGTGTGGTTCATCGCCAGTAGAATTATCGAACTCCCAAGTTTCGGTTGAGCCAACTGCAACAGTTTCGTCAATTCGGGTAGCACTATATATTTTGCCATTAATTTTGTGCATCCCGCCATTCATACTTGCCATATCCATTGTCAAGGCAAAGGTTCTATTCTTTGTGGCATTACTCAGTTTTGCAAGTGAAAGCAAACTGCTTGGCACTTTGAATGTATCAGTTTCTTGCTTATTTACTACAAATTTCATAATCTTAAATGCTTGTGTGCCTTGTGCCGTACCCATACCCATAAAGGTTTTGTTTTCCAAATACACTTCTGTATTAAGAGCTATATTGGTAAAATCAACCAAAATATCAACCCTTTCGCCCGAAGCAAGAAGTAATGAGTTGACGGATTCAGGTTTTTCGAGCATTCCACTATCTGCTCCTATGACATAAAAGTTTGCTCCATTGCTTAGGGATAAATTATAAATCCTTGCTGATGAGCCATTTAGCACTCTAAAACGATAAAAACGAGTGGAAACATTCAGATATGGCGAAGCTGTACCATTGACCAAAATATTATCGCCCATATAACCAGACATTATTTCCATCATAGTTGGGCTGTATTTAATGGTGGCATCAGTATTAAAGCGTTTATCCTGAATAACCAAAGGCACTTCGTAATTACCATTAGGTAGGTTTAGTACCTTTTCTTCGGGACTTTCAACGATGAAAAAACCAGCTAAACCTTGTGTTACTTGTTTTCCTGTTAATCCGTGTGGATGTGGGTGATACCAATTTGTACCTGCTTGCTGATTAATAGTAAATTGGTAATTAAAATTTTCATTTGGCATTACCATTTGGTCGGGGTGTCCATCCATTTCGGCAGGAATAACCAAACCATGCCAGTGAATATTGGTATGCTCGGCTAATTGATTGCTGAATTTTACATTAAAATTAGCTCCCTTTTGAAGCCTAAAAGTTGGTCCTAATAAGCCCGAACGATACCCAATATACTTGGCATTTTTTCCATCCATGACAGTATCTTGCACTGCTTGTGCAATCATACTACTTGGGCTTGTAATTGTTTCAGGAATTTTTAGAGCATTTTTAAAAGTCGTATCACCACTGACAGGAACAGGGTCGCTACCTCCCATGTCCATATTACCCATACAACTTGACATTAGAACGGTAGAACTTAGTCCAAATCCTAATTTTTCGAGAAAATCTCTACGGTTAATTTGCTTGTTCATTCTTAAATAATAGGTTAAATAAATTAAAGTTTAATGACAATTCCATTGGGTTTTAAACCAACATTGAGTGTTTTAGTAACCTTATGTTGCATTATATCAATGACTGATACGCTGGCAGCTTCTTGGTTGGTAACATAGGCATTTACTGCATTGAAGGCGATGGCATGAGAACCTGCACCAGTTGTAAAAGAGCCTGTTCGTGCCATTTTTCCATCCGCTCCTTTTGTCCACCAATGTACTTTTCCTGCGGTTGGGTCTGTTACCCACATTTCTTTCATATCAACTTGGTAAGCAACAAAACCTGGCATAAATCCTAATGTAACTGTTTCGATTACTTTTAGGGTTTTTACATCAATAATTGAAACCGTTTGTCCATCTTCATTATCTACATACATTCGATTATCAGCACCAACCCAAGCACCAACTGGATTTTGCCCAACCGCTATTGTTGCTAAAACAGTTTTAGTTATAGGGCTAATTGCTGAAACATTATTGTCTTCTCCATTGGCAACAAAAGCAACTGTTCCATCAAAAGAAAAAGTAACTTCGGCAGAGCCATTTCCAACCGTTATTGTATTTTTGAGTGCATAGGTAGTGGCATCATAAACCAATACTTTCCCATCAGTTTGAGATGTCCAAATCTCTTTTCCATCAGGAGAAAAAACAGCGTTGTGATTAGACATCGGGACATCAAAAATTTTCACATTTGTACCTTTCATGGCATCCAAAACTGCAACTTTGCCTGTACCAGCATGAGTACCTCCTGCATGACCTGCACTCAAATCAACACCTGGTGCCGCCACTGCGATTTGAGATTTTGCTGCATTGATATAAATATGATGGGGGTAAGCTAAAAAGCCAGGCGTTGCGGTATGGCCAGCACCATGAGTCGAAGTGCTTGACCCATCAGTTAGTTGAATAGTGGTAGCAACTTCGTTGGTATTTAGATTTATAACCGATAAAGTACTACTTTCACCATTGACAATATAGGCCGCTGGATAATTGATATTTTGTTCGGGCTGAACATTACTCATGTCCATACATGATACTACGCCCAAAACTAAAACTGAGAAAATTACTTTTTTCATTTTGAAAATTATTTAAAGTTGATTGATGGAAATTCGTTTATTGGCTTTCAATTCTTTAAAATGGCTCGGTGTGAGTCCAGTTATTTTTTTGAATTGCATAGATAAATGCTGCACACTACTGTAATACATCATATCGGCGATTTGACTCAATGATAATTCATCATAAACCAAAAACTCTTTTACCTTTTCTATTTTTTGAGTAATCAAGAAATGTTCGATTGTAGTACCTTCTACCTCAGAAAATAAGGTTGTTAAATACTTATAATCTCGGCCAATGTTTTCAGCGATATAAGCTGATTGGTTGATTTTTTTTAGCACTTCTGACTGGTTTTGTACCAATTCAATAATTATCGTTTTGATTTTCTGAACAATTTGCTTGCGTTTATCATCTATCAATTCAAAACCAACCGTTTGCAATTTCTTCTCAATGATTTGTATTTGTTCGGGAGTTAATTCATCTAATATTTCAATCTCGCCTAATTCTATACTTTTTACTGTTATTCCTATTTTTTTGAAAAGGTCTGCGATAACCATTTTACATCGGTCGCAAACCATATTTTTTATATATAAAATCATGATTTTCGATGTTTGGGTTATTTTATTTTATATCTCATTCCTGCATAAACCATTCTGCCAATAACTGGCCCCCAAGTCATACCAGCATCATAATGTCGTCCAAATGGGTCATTTGATGAAATAATTGGGTTTTTCTGGGTGAAATTATTGAGATTTTCTCCACCAACATACATATCCCATTTTAAGAAAGTCTTGGTAATTTGAGCATTGATGTTTGAAAAAGCAGGAGCAGTGGTAAGTGTACCAGTACCTGCTGACATCATCGAATGCTCGGACATGGCGGGCATTCGTCGAGAGCCGTTCCATTGCCAAGTAAAATCAAATTTCCATTTATCGTAAGGTAGAGCATAGCCCATATTAAATAAGATACGGTCTCGATTCAGAAATTGTTTGGTCATTAATGCCAATGTTCCATTTTCTGTTTGGAAATCATTTTTTACATCAAACCAACGATAGGCTATTTTGAAGTCAAAACGTTTGATTGGGGCGAAATTCAGTTCTGCTTGGTAGCTATTAGAAAAAGAGCGACCTTTCAAATTATAGAAACTTAAATATCCTGCTTGCTCCATATCTACTACCAATTGGTTTTGAAAATTAGTGCGGTAAGCATCTACAATGAAGGAAGCTTTTTGTCCGAATAATTCAAATTCGTTAGATAGACTTAACCCATAGTTCCATGATTCTTCAGGTTTTAAGTTGTTTTCAATGGAAATTGCCCTTGAACTTACCAATAAACCATAATTTTCGGCTAATGGATTGGGTACTCTCCAACCTTTTCCTGCACTGGCTCTTAAATGCACTGACTTACTAATATCATATTTAGCATGAATTCGGGGTGTGAATCGAGTACCATAGAGGTTATGAAAATCTACTCTACCACCTGCTACAACTGTTAGTTTTTCGGGATATGTATAGGTATATTCAGCAAATACACCTGGTACTGATTCAGTTCGTAAACGAGGATTGATGCCTGTAAATGTTTCATTATAATCATCTAATAAATAACTTGCACCTGCCTTATATTGATGATTGGTATTATTGATAATATCTTGATAAATCAAATTGGCATATATAGTATTTTGGCGACCAGAATAATTGCGTAATCCAAAGAATGATTGATTGTTATGAATTGTACCATTCAAAATTAGACCCAAACCTCGATAGGGGGTACTTTGAAATAGTTTGGCTGTTTTGCTAAAAAACTCCATTCGTTTGGTTTGACTGCCAAAACCATAGACCAAAGACGAACCTTGTAATTCGGGTTTGAAGTTAGATTGACCACCCAAACGGTCTTCGTATAAGGCTTTAACTCCGAACTGAGCCATCATCTTTTCATTCTGAAATTTCCAACGATTAATTACATTATATTGATTATAAAGTGGAATATCTAAAAAACTATCTCCGTTTTTATCAATGCGATTTTGTAAGGTAGAAGCATGAGTAAGCAAAGCTGTTGACCATTTTTTATTCAATTTCTTTGCTAAGTTCAGATTGATTTCGCCACGCCCAAAGCTATTTACATAGGTATTCAAATACAATTTATCAGCCATATCAGGTTTTTGGAGTTCAATATTGATTTGACCAGTCATTGACTCATAGCCATTTACAACTGACCCAGCTCCTTTGCCCACATCTATTGAAGTTATCCAAGTACCTGGCACATAGTTTAGTCCAAACGTTGTGTTTAACCCACGAATATTTGGAATGTTTTCAGTATTGGTTTGGACATAATTTCCGCTCAACCCTAACAATTGGATTTGTTTTGAGCCTGTAACGGCATCAGCATAGCTTACTGATACACTTGCATTGGTTTCAAAACTCTCAGAAAGGTTGCAACAAGCGGCTTTGGCAAGTGCTTTGGTGGTGATAATCTCAGTTTGAATAGGATTCAGACGGTCTATCACACTGGCTTCACTTCTCACAACTACTTCTTGTAAGGTAGAAGATTCCGTTTGGAGATAAATCGTTTGAAAATCATTTGAATGAACCATTATCGTATCGGTTTTATAGCCAATCGAACTGATTATTAATTCATGATTTTGAGAGGTTTTTGGAATAGAAAATTTTCCTTCAATATCGGCAGAAGTGCCATTTTTACTGTTTTTCCAACGGAGTACCGCACCGATAAGAGGTTCGGTTTTGCCATCAATTTTCTTTTCTAATACAATTCCTTGTAGGTTTTGCGAATAAGCTGTTGTAGTAAATAGTAATACGAATAGTATCACTATCTTATTGATATTTTTTAACATAAAATGATTCAATTTATTGAACAATAGAAAAACTACCTATTGAAAAATAGGCACAAGAAGTTCAACAAACAGAATCAAATTAAGAAAGATTGGATGTGTACGAGCAGTTTTCTACCTGCATTTGGTGGAGCGGTATTATAGTAATGTGTTACTTTAAATGATACAGGTTCACTCGACCAGTTGAAAGTAGAAAAAGGTGAAAAAGAACAACACTCACCGATAAAAGTAGGGATAATCAGTGAAAATTGATTAGCATTTGATGAAGCGGTGTTAATATGAACAAAAGTAGAATGTTCTTCACAACACTTAGTCCGTTTAAAATTTGCTTTTGAGGATTTCGCTTCCTTTTTAAGCATTTTTTGTGGACAACATTTAGGCGGACTGGATAAAATGAAAGTTTTTTTACCCTTTACTTTACATAAATGTTCTATCATAGCAAATCCAGTGCTTGCAAAAAGCACTTGAAACGCCATGAAAAGACACAATATGCGAGTGAGTATTGGTTTCATTTTATGAAAATAATTGCAAATATTGTTATTGTTTTAGTAAATCCTGTTATATTTTGTTCAGAATGGTTTATATAATTTTCGTATCAGTATATTTGCCTTCTTAAGGCTGATAAGGTTAGAATAAATTGATTTTCATAGATTTCAATTTATTCTAAACCCAACCCACCCATGTTATTACTATGCTTTCAACTCGGACTCTATGACTTTATCAATACGTTTATCGGAGATATTTTTTATTAATTCTTCCTGTAATTGTATGATTTTATCTTTCAATGTATTATTTTTTTCTAACTGGTCATAATACTTTTCCTTAAAAGTATCAGGTGAGAAAATCTGAATGGTTCTGATTTCTGAGCGGCCTTGAAGCCAATCCATCGAACAATTATATTCTTCACAAATTCGTAATGCTAAATCCCAGCTTGGGTTTTGCTTACCTTTCTCTATTTGTGAAATTGTGACAGCCACTACACCGAACTTCTCGGCAAATGCTGCTTGTGTAAGGTCGCCTCTAAGCTCTTTTAGGCGGTCTTTTACGGTTGTATTATTTGGAATCATTCTAAATATGGGACATTTATGTAACTAATTGGGTTTTTATTATTCTTAATAACGTAATACATTATATATTTATAATTAATAAATATATACGTATTATAATTACGTAATATTTATTACAGCGTAATTATACACAAAAAACAAGTATAAATCAAACTGTCTCATTAAAATTCATTCTTATGCTGTCATCATCTATTGCTCAAATCCGTCAAAAAGAACGTGAAGAAGTTGAAAATCGTAAAAGTGCTATTCACACTTTACTCAAAAAATTTAGTAAACATAGAGGTTGGAAAAAAGCTTTTCTTGCAAGCAATCCAATGTTTAATAATAATGTTGGAATCACTATGATTACGAATGCTCATACAGGCAAAGTATCAAACCAACATTTCTTGGAAGCTCTCAAAGTATTCGATGAATCTGTTCAAAATGAGCGACCTGAATGGTATAAAATTACACAATAAAACGCACTTTTTTCAATGGGAACGACTGTTTTAATTCAAATATCACTCGATGATTTGCAGGATATGCTTCAAAATGCTATTAAAACTGGTGTTAATGAAGCTCTTCAATCGAAGCAAACGGTAGTTGCTCGAACCAAAATTTCTCGCCAAGAAGTGGCAGCTATGTTGGATGTAAAACCAGATTATGTTTATCAACTGACAAGTAATAAAGAAATCCCTTTTCATAAACCTGGCAAAGCAGTAATTTTTTATAGAGAGGAAATAGAAGCCTATATAGCAGGTAAAAGGATGGTTTAGAAATCTTGAAATTATGAAAATCAACTACGGATATTTATGTCAGTGGATAATATTTTTACCAATTCTGCTACCAATTTTACTCATTGGTGGGTTCGTTAATGGCTTTTTAGGAATCTTAGAGATTATCAAAAGAGATGTTATCGAAACTATAATCAAATAAAATTAAATAACCTGAATGGAAACAAAAATATATAGCTCAGAATTAGAAGATTTTATTCTGGATTTTAGAGAATATAGCATTGATAATGATGAAAATTATAAGGCCGCTCAGGTAGATTTTCAATTTTCAAAAAACTGTATTGATGAACTTATAGAGTTAAAAACAGAGGTACTGGATGGTATAAATGAACCTAAACTATATCAAATCACCGAATTTGCCTATGATTTTTTACTTCAATCGTTAACTAAAAAGAATATAACTCTTTTTGGAAACATCGTTGAATATGCTGCAAAAATAGCCTGAAACACATAAAATATAAACAATTTTATCACCTATAATCTCCCAAAATATGAAAAAGCACTCCTTGAAAAACTGCAACAGTCCGCCCTCAAAATCATTTATATCATTGTGTTTTAGAGTTATGTAGCTACGATTCTAAAACATTTAAAGCAAGCTGAAAAACTCAGTGATGAAGTTTTATTGCCCAAAAAATGGGCATTTTTTTAAAGCCCGATTCCATGTTATTCGGTTAGGGGTTTCCTCGTCCGAGTCTTTATATATAAAGCGTTACTCAAAGAGTACCCTTACTTAAATCGTTATCTAAACGTTAGTCAGAGTAACGTTATTCAGATTAACGTTAATGGCAAAAAGTTTTTTGTTTTGGGGAAAGAAAATGTTTCATTTTTTTAGAATATTTTGAACAGAAATAAATATGAATACACCCATCAGTCAAAAAGAGAAAAAGAGATTTAAGTTTGTCGGCGATAGAGAAAGAGCCACTTATCGTTGTGAGATTTTTCTTCGCCCCGAACATTGTTACAGCAATAAAGATGGAACTGGAGCAGTGATGTTTGACGGTTATTCAAAACATAAATTCCACGATGAACCAAAGGACAAAGAAAAATGTCTCACAAATTTTGTTCAACGAATCGTTGCAAATGGTTATTTAGAAAAAGCTTATTACATTGCCTTTTATACGAATAAAAATGTAGGTAAAGACCAAGACGAATTATTACTTGAGTTTAATCCTTTACAGTGGAAAAAATTGATTGTTTCCCAGAGAATCATACAAACTTATTTTGTTCTGAATGACTATTTGATAAAACTGAATGAGATAAAAATTTCAACGCCTGCATCAAAAGAATTAAAACCCGAATATGCTGAAACTTCTAAAGCATCAGAAATAGAACTTTTTAAGATGTATAAACATCGTTTTGTTACAAAAGAGGCTCTTATTCAACATTGCCGAATGTTAAAAGAACGAAAATTCCCTCAAGGAAGGGTTGAAGGATTCTATTTTGCTTATCTCAATGCTTACCCGTTCTCTTGAATATATTTTATAGTAATTTAATATTTTCATTTAAAATAAATAAATATTATATTTGAAAATAAATATATTGCAAATGCAGACTTGTCAAGGAATATTTGCAATTTAATATTTTCATTTTAAATAAAAAATATTTAAAAAAGAAAATTTATTACTAACGGATATGTAGAAATACTTATTTTTTAATTAATACAATCAATTTATGAAAAAGCAG
This sequence comes from Emticicia sp. W12TSBA100-4, assembly GCF_040253585.1. Classification (NCBI taxonomy): domain Bacteria; kingdom Pseudomonadati; phylum Bacteroidota; class Cytophagia; order Cytophagales; family Leadbetterellaceae; genus Emticicia; species Emticicia sp. W12TSBA100-4. The sequence goes on along the minus strand of NZ_JBELAU010000020.1, from coordinate 23,817 downwards.
AATGTTCCCTATTTCGATTCAAGTTAAAACCTTAAATACTTCAGATTTATATTTTTTTATTAGCAAATCAAATTTCAATCACATGAAAAAAAGACTATATGTTTTACTGCTTTCTTTATTTTCAGTAATTCAAACACAGGCTCAAATAACTTTCAAACTAAAAAGTGTAGTAGGGCAACAAAATCCCAGTAGCAATGGCTTGTTTAGTTATGGTACAATAAATAATGGTACTTTTCAATTATTTCCCTTTTATGGAGAAGATGGCACTGGGGCTGGGATTAATGTTTCTCAAAAGGGGTGGACATTTAGTTTAGGTCAAGAAAGTTATCCATTTTTAGCCTATGAACAATTAAATGCTGCCGAAGTAACGCCACAACCTTTTCCTCCGTTTGGAGTTTTCCTTCACCCTGGCGATTCGCCGTCTGTTGTGCGATTAGCTGTTCCAAACAATGTGCATATACTCAGTATTACGAATGCTCTGCAACGAGCCACTTTTGGCTGTGGTGATAATATTGGTTATACCATTAAAACCGATAATTTGACCATATTTCCACGAACCATCATTGCCACCTCGAATAGCCCGACCACTTATAATGTACCAGCAATTGATGTGAGTGCAGGTAGCTATATCTATTTTATTGTCGATAAAGGAGATGATGGTAGTACCTATTGCGATGATACTGCTTTGGATGTGGAAGTGACTTTGCAATACGATAAAATCGTTACGCCAATTATATCAGGTACTTTGAATTGTGATGCAACCAGTGCCACATTTGATGTTGCTTTCCAACAATCAGGTACATTAGAATTATATAGACTTGGTAATCCAAGCCCCATAGCAAGCACCAGTATTTCACAAGTAGGGAATACTTTTAACGGACAAGGAATATTCACGGGTTTAAATTTAACCGCAGGTGGCAGTTATTATGTCATTGCCAAAAATGCAGGGCAAACACAGTCAGAGCAAAGTGCAGTGATGAATGTAACACCTTGTTGTAGCAATGCCGTTGCACCAAATATCACAGTAAATAGTTTGTCTTTATGTCAAGGTGAAATTGGTACGCTTACTGCCACAGGCTGCATCAATGGAACAATTACTTGGAATAATGGATTTGTAGGGACGAGTACAACTGTTAATGAAGCGGGAACATATATGGCTACTTGTAAGGTATTGGCAACACCTCCTTGTACTGATGCAACAAGTACAGCTTCGGGAGTAGTTACCATTAACACCTTACCAACCCTTACCATTGGCGGAACAACTTGTAGTGCAGATTTACTGACTTATTCCATCAATTTTACAAGTAATGACATAATTACAAGTTCCGCAGGCACAGTTTCGGGAAATACAGTAATCAATATTCCCGCTGGATTAGATGTCCAATTGACTGCTATCAATAGTGCAGGTTGTGTGGTAACTAAAACTGTCAATTCGCCTACTTGTAATTGCCCTGTTATTAATGCACCCGTTAGTGGCGGCAATAAAAGTATTTGTCAAGGACAAACACTCCCAAGTTTAAGCGTGAGTGTTGGAACAAACGAAACATCAGATTGGTATGATGCCAATCTAATATTAGTAGCTAGTAGTACATTAAGTTACAGGCCTACTACCATTGGTACATATTATGTTCAAGCTCGAAATCTGCAAAATAGTTGTGTGAGTGCAACTCGAACACCAATAAGTTTAGCTATCAATGACTTACCAACTTTAAGCGTAGGAACAGCTATATGCTCAGCAGATTTATTGACTTACTCCGTATCTTTTACAAGTAATGGCGTAGTTACAAGCTCCGTTGGTATAGTATCAGCAGCGGCTGCCGCAGAAGGCATCGTTTCAGGTATTCCAACGGGTACAAATGTCATCTTGACTGCCTCAAGTAATTTTGGTTGTGTTACCACGCAGACAGTAAATTCACCCTCTTGTACTTGTCCAACAGTCAATGTTCCTATTAGTACGGGTGATAAAACCATTTGTGCAGGTCAAGCTATTCCTACTTTATCTGTTAGTGTTGGAAATAATGAGGTAGCGGAATGGTTTGATGCTTCAAATGGTGGAAACCTATTAGCAACGGGTGTAAATTTTACGCCCAGTTCAGAAACCTTAAACAATGGTCTTTTCTACGTTCAAGCAAGGAATACTACTAATAACTGTACGAGTAATGGAAGAATTTTGGTCAAATTAATCGTTAACTCAAATGGTGCTACTCCGACAATTTTAGCTTCTAAAAATCCTTTAATTTTAGGAGAAATAGCTACCTTGAATATTTCAAATTGCAATGGGATTATTTTTTGGAATACGGGTGAAAGTACCAGTAGTATTGCTGTAACTCCAAAAGCAAGCACTGAGTATTCAGCTACTTGCACCGCCAACGGTGGTTGTATTGGAGGAAATGGAAAAATAAGAATTGAGGTAAATGCTCCAAAAATCACAATAAAAGCTTCTCCAAATGTCGTTTGTGTAGGTGGCTCAACAACTTTAAGTATGAGTGGCTGCCCATCAAATAATATTTATTGGACTTCCCCAGAATATGGTCGTAGGAATGAAATTTCTCCAATGTATAACGGAATAGTTCAAGCGGTTTCATTCACGGGGCATTGTGTTACATCGGCGGGCGAAGCTACCGAAACTATTGGAGTAACTATCAGACAGCCACAGGATTTTCTGATAATTGCATCAAAAAATACAGTTATTTTAGGAGAATCAACGATTTTAAGTACGACTGGTTGCGATGGTGTGGTCAGTTGGCAAAATGGACAAGCGGAAGGGAATCCAATCACCGTTTGGCCTACTAATAAATATACAGAATACGTGGCAGAGTGTTTAAGTCCGAATGCTTGCGGTGGGAAAGGTAAGATTACAATCGAGGTAAAACCTCCCGTGATTCAGGCTAATGGAAAAGATGTTTGTTGGGGTTCTACGGCTACCCTTGGTCAAAGTGGCTGTTCTACGACATTTTATTGGGTGGTTTGGCACAAGGATGATTTTACAGACGCTAAACCTATTGAGAATCCTAATTCATACCCAATTACGAAGAAAACTAATTTCAGAGTTATGTGTTCAACTTCAGTTGGTGAAGGTGCTGGGGATATTACGATAAATCCAATTTCATTGCCCAACAAACCTGACATTGGCAGTGAAAAAACGACTTATTTTTTAGGCGAAACAGTAAGAATCGGTACTGGTGGCTGTAATGGTTCTATTAGATGGTCAACAGGTGAAAATGATGTAAATACCATTGAAGTAAAACCCAGAAGAAGTACAAAATACACCGTTACTTGTGTGGGGGGCTATGGTTGTACCAACTCAAACGAGATTGAAATTACAATGAAAACACCATCACCAACAGCTAAAGACCAAGCTATCTGCTACGGCGATAATGTAAAATTGGTCAGTGGCTGCATGAATGGCACGGAGGTACATTGGACAAAAAATTGGATGGATATTCCAAATAGGGTGGAAGTGCCAGAAGGATTTCAAGAAAGATTGACCGAATCAAGCACTTATGCCGTATCATGCTATGATGCTGAAACTGGCTGGAGTGAAGCGGTGGCTATCAAAGTTACTGTCAAAGTTCCAATAGCTCCGCCAACAATTACAGCCAAAGGTGTTGAAAAAGCTGAAATTATCGTCAAAGGTGAATCAATTGAATTATTGGCAAATGCTTGTAAGCGTACAGAGTGGAAAGTGGGAAGTGTTTTACTGGCGGATACGTTGAATAAAATTCAAGAAAAACCCTTACAAACAGCCACTTACTATGCTCGATGTGTTGTCGATGGTTGTTACAGCGAATGGAGTCAATTTAAGGTTTATGTAAGACCCAAAATGCCTATTGTGAGTGCCAGTTCAGACACTTTATGTGTCGGAAATTCAACAACCATTACTGCAAAAAACTGTGAAGATGGCGGTATATTGGTTTGGTTAGATAATCGAGATTTAAAAGAACGCTCATTTACAGTTTCACCAAAATCTGATAGTATTTACAAAGCTATCTGCGTAGGGTTAGACTCCTTGGTTTCTGATACCACCACCATTTTTATCAAAGTTTACCAAACTCCCCAAAAACCAGCTATTAGTGGAAATTTGATTATCCTTGAAGGTGAGAAAACCACACTAACCGCCAGTGGTTGTAATGAAAACTTACGTTGGAACACAGGAGAAGAATCGCAAAGCATTGTAGTAAGACCAGAGAAAAATACGATTTACTCGGCTACTTGTGGCATTTGGCAGTGTATTTCTGACACGTCATCAGTAAAAGTTCGAGTAAGACCTCGCCCGATTGAGATTGAAACGGCTAACAGCATTCGAGGGTACTTCATCGCCGATACACTTTGTTTGAATAAGCAATTAATCCTATCTACTCTTACTCAATGTAATGGTACAATTGTCTGGTCAAACGGTCAAAGTAGTGAAAAGATTGAGGTAACAGGCACAAAGGTTGAAACACAAAAATATAGTTTGTACTGCATCAATGCCGATAATGAAAAATCCGATGAATCAACAGCAAGCATCACAGTCTTAGATTATAACATCAGCGAGGCAATAACCTATCCAAATCCGACTTCGGGGAAATTATACATCAAATCGAAAGGCTGCATTGATGGGGTAAAATTGATTCTTTACAGCCAACGTGGAGAAGTTCTCTATGAAGGTGGTGGACAAGAACGCTATTTAGATAGCATCGTACTCGACTTATTTAATTTACCATCCGAGACCTACATTTTGTATATCGTTGGTACAGATGGGAATAAACCAGTTATCTTGAAAAAACGCATTGTAAAAGTAAATAACTAAAACATTCACTCATTCCTTGTCAGTCAAACTGGCAAGGAATTAAAACATAAAATCAGATGAAAAATGTAACAATGATTGGCTTACTATTTCTAACAAGTCTTCAAAGTATGGCACAAGCCTACACACCAGTCAATGAGAACCGAATCTTGGTTGGTGCTTTTCCTTTTCAAAACTTTACTTACGATGCCCGAAGTGCAGGACTGGGCGAAGCAGGCATTGCTATTTCTCCCGATGCCAATAGTACATTGATGAACCCTGCAAAACTGGTATTTCTAAATCAAGATAGCACCAAAAAGAAGAAAAACATAGGTGTTTCACTCCATTATACGCCATATTATAGAAATTTGATTAGTGGAATGAATTTATACGCTTTAAATCTATTTAAAGCCAAAGAAAAGGCAGCCTTTGGACTTGGTGCAAAATATTTTGATGCTGGAAATGTAGCAATCTATGGTGATAACCGAGCGTTTATCAAAAACTTCCAATCAAAAGAGTTTTCAATCAATGGTTTTTATAGCTTCAAACTTCGCCACAACAATAGCCTTTCCGTTGGTTTGAAGTATATTTATTCCAACTTATCGGCTCGTTCAATCACCCAAAACATGACCACAAAACCAGTCTATGCTATTGCTGGAGATTTATATTTTTACCACGATGGCAGAAATACAAAAAAGCGTTGGTTAAATTATGGTGTGTCACTATCAAATATTGGCGGTAAAGTGTCTTATGGCGATTATAACAAGCGGACTTTTCAACCAACTTTACTAAAAATTGGGGCGGCTCAAAACTTTATTTTTGGGAAAAAGCAAAATGTATTGATGTTTACTGTCGATGCTAATAAGCTACTTGTACCAACGCCATCAGTTCGTAATAGCAACAATGAAATTATTACAGGGCGAAATGAAGAAAGTATTTCAGGAATTGGCACAATTTTTCAATCTTGGGGTACTGCACCTGATGGCTTTCGTGAAACCATGAGAGAAATTACTTTTTCATTCGGTACAGAGTTTCGGTTTCGAGAGTCCCTTTATGCTCGTGCGGGCTATTATACTCAGAATAAGCGAAAGGGAGATATACACTACTTCACGCTTGGTTTAGGTGGAAAGTTTAAGGTTTTTGGACTTGATTTAGTTTATTTGATTCCAAATAAACTAAATAAGGTCTTGTCGAATACCTTCCGAATTTCTTTGAATTATTCTCTTTTTTAAGAGTTTATTTGGTTTTTCATTTTTAAAAATAGCCCTGCTTATGTATGGCTATTTTTTTTGATACTATTTGTGCGACATAATCTTAACAAATTTTTGATAGCCATTTCACAAAAAAGGGGTTTCCCCCTAATTCTATCTTCGGAAAACATGACCACCATGCTCAACAAAATCGTTGATGAATAAGTCATTTGCATAAGCTTTATAGTCGAAATAATATTGTAGATGTTCTGGTATCTCATTTAGAATCCCTTGCTCTTCAATATACTTATAGGCAAATTCAACTTCTGTTCCTTCTGAGCCATCGTAATAGCCTTGATACTCGTCGCTAAACTCTTGCATCAATTCTTCAAAATCAGTATCCTTATTGATGTCTTTATCTCCAATAAATAAGCCCAGTGCTTCGATGGTTTCGTCTTCCATATCCTTTATGGCTTCAATGTAATCGAATAATTTATCGCTTACAGAGCATTCCGAAATCAACTTTTCAGGGATATTTTCATAGTCTTGAAACATAAACTCTGCATCGTCTTCATCGCAATGCAGCTCTTTGCAATACTCAAAGAAAGAATCTTTTGTATCGTAAATTTCTAAATCAACCCATTCGCCTGCGATAGAGCCGTTACGGTGGCCGCTGCCATTGTATTTAGCGTAAGTACCAACATAAATTTGAGGTGTTTGTGAAGTTTTCATTGTAAAAAATGATTAAAATTAAGTAGCCCAGCACTCGCACGAGCAATCGCCGATTCCAACACGAGAATAGAATGACAGGGCAACCGCCCGTAGCGACGGTCACCCCTCGATTGCAAGCCCATTTGATGGTTTACGGTGCGTTGGGTTTTGTGAAAATCTAAAAAAACAAATGACGTAGTGAAGGCTTGCGGTTGTCAGGCTATTTCTCGTAATTTTCGATGCACAGTGTGAAAAAATGTGCGTGGGGAAAACGTAATAATGACCGCTTCCCGCTGGAGCATGGGTGAAAAGGCTCTTTGACAGTTTGCTTTTCTGCAAGCTGGTAATGTGCCTTTTGTGTGGGTCAGTTCAGTGATTTATGAATTAGGGAGGGAGTAAATTTTATTTATGTGGTAAACTGAGTGCCAATCGTTTGACAGATGAATAAGGTTTACAGTGTTATTTTCAGAAAAAAAACTCTCCAAGATAGAAGCTGTGGAGAGTTTTTGTCAAATTAATATCAAAATAATAATTAGTCAAAAGATACTATTTCTGGTAGTAATGATGTAACATCAAACGGCGGAAAAATATATTGACTAAAAGGCGTATTTTCTGTTTTAGCATGAAGTACACCTCTCAATGTACCTACTGTAAGCATCGCCAAATGTACTCCCAAATCTTTAGGTAGCACAATTCTTTCAGAATCTGGCACTTGTAGTTTAGCCCAATCTTCTGAAACAATGAAAAAGTGGCAAGCAACTGCAATTATCAAAAAAGGACTACTATCAGGGTGTTGAAAACGTGCTAATTTTCGCACATAAATTCGTTTGTTTTCCTTGTCAATTCCAAAATTCAATTCGTGTTGAATTTGAGCGGCTTCTCCAATTTTATGTGTTTCGGGAATGATGGCAAACTGCTCTGTTGCAATTTGATTGATTCCAAAACTGATTAATTCATTTGTATTTTCCATTAGGCTGCCATTGCATAAGATGTATTTCCTGCCTGAACTTGGTGTGTTTGGCTCGTATCAGTTATTTTTTTGGTTGTATTGATTATATAACCGCCATCATTTGTCGGAATATATGAAGTTATAGCATCAAATGAGGTGTCAGCTTTCACTACATAAGTTTGTTTAAGGTCTATCAATTGAATTTTTAGTGCATTTTCCAACTGAGCGATTGTTTCAAGCGTAAGGTTTTCGCCACCTTTCACAATTCTATTGATTCGTGGCGGTGTGCAATCCATGAGGTCAGCCAATTCTTTTTGGGAACAGGGGTATTGCCCAGCCAAACGGTTTTGGCGTAATGTGGCAAGTATTTTGATGGCAATTTTAGCCGAACGGTCGAGCCATTCTTTGTTCTCTTGACGCATTTCGGCTTTTTGTTGCCAAGTAGTATCTTGCGTAGCTAATTTGTCTAAAATTTCGGAGGCTGTTAGAGGGTTCATGTGTGTTAAATTTCGAGATAAACAAAATCGAAGTCTGAATTGTTCGTAAAATAATTTCTTTTTAATTCACTTGCTACATTCTGTAATTTATCTAATTCTTGTTGGGTGTGTAGGCGGTCTTGCATTTTACCTGTAAGTTTAATTGCACCGCCTGTTATGATATAAGTATCTTCTATTTTGATGGCATAAATACGTAACCAACTACTTTTTGTTGTTCCGTATGCTTTGTAGGCAGCATCAAATTTTGAATTAAACGTCCCATCTTTTAGTAGATGTACGAAAAGCCTATCCAAATTATTTTCATTTTGTGTAGTATTTCTTTTAGCAAGGTCCAAAATTCGCTTCTCTATTTTTTCTGCATGGTCAAGTGTTACGTCAATTGCTTCATCTACCGAAATAGTTCTATCAAAAACTGTCTGCCAAAAATCATTTTGTAAATCTAAAATATTTTCATGGAAGAAATCGAAAAGGTACTCAATATCGTTCCAATCATCGAATAACTGCTCAAAAGCGTGTGGTGTATCTTCTTCAAATTGAACAGAAAAAAGTTTTTCACGTACTTTTTTAAGTGCAAAAATAGTGCTAATCCTCATAAAATAAACATATAAATTTATTTATTTAACAAAAGTACAAACTTTAAGGCTTTCTACTTAAATTTTTGAAAATATTTTATGCAGTAAATGGTAATATTATTAGCTTTTTCATTTTAATTTCGACTGACTCCAAATGTTAAATATAACTCATCTAACTGTTGGCTCATTAATGGCCATTTATTTACAAATGAATGTCTATGATTAAAAAAGAGATACACAACTAACAAAAAAACAGGTTGTGTTGGAAGATAATTTTTTGGTTTTTTAATCGCATAGTCAATAGATACTCTATTTTTTTGATAAATTTCTTTTATTGCATCAATTGAAATATCGTAATCATCTAAAAAATTAAAAAAAATCTCAGTTAGCTCTCTATCAAGGGTTTCATTCTTAAAATTAGGGTCTATTGTCTTATATATGTTGATTAATTCAAGCGTAAAATTATGAACCTTACGAGTTTCATCTGCAATCATTTCAAATATTGAACAAAAATAATCATCAGTAGCTTCCATTAATGCCATTGATTTTGATAGCTTCCGAGCTATTTCTTTGTCCTTTTTAAAAGGTCCTTTATAGGTGCTATCATGACTTATTTCAGAATAAGCATGTTGCAAAAGGGTTCTTAGTTGTATTTCACAAGTTAAATCTTTTATATCATGTGTATAGCCGTTTTGTTCTTTTGGATGTACAACTACGTGAATTGACTGATAACCAAACTTTTCAGGGTCTTTTTCTGATATTTCATCATATTTCTTGGTAATCTTTGCAACCCATAAATCCGATTCTAACACTAAATCTGAAGCTTTTTTTACATCAATTGAAAAAAGAAATACCACTCTCGTACCTATTTTATCTTCAATTTCAGTTAGTGGACGGACGTATGGTTTTTCACGCCACAAAGCCTTTGATATATATGACCTCTCTTCTTTTATTCTAAATGATGGTTTGATTTTAACTTTATAATTATCTACTAAGTTTTTCAAGACAATATTTGAAAGTGATTCATCGACAAATTTTCCCCACTTTTTTAAATCGGGTTCAAGTGCCTTAAAATCAGCTAATACTTTGTCTTCTATTTCACTCATTATGATATGGTTTGCCTGCTATTTTTAGAATAGTATAAGTTGTACTTTCAATATCATTTTGACTTAAATCTGATAAATTAGTAACAACAACAACAGAATCGTTGAATTTTTGTTCTGGGCCTGAAATTGTAATGTTATTTTTAAATCTCATGCTCCTTTTTTCTAATCTCGCTTTTATTAATATAGTATCCTTAGAAAATGTAGAAGGAAGATTATCAACAACCTCTGTTTTAAAAATATCTAAGAGATATTCATCACTGAATAGTGTTGTTGCAAATTTTGTAGGCTGTATTAATGGGTTCTTATCTACTAAAAAAAAGTTTTTTAGATAACTCAAATACTGTGATTTTTCAACATAACCATTTATATGTTTTTTTATAAATTCGTCGGTTTTATCATAAAGCCGTTGGGTTTGAATCTTGTCATTTTCATCAATAGAAAATCCTAAAAAGTCTTTATAAAAGTAGGCTGCTGGGGTTAATTCTGCTCTAAATTGACTATCAAACAACAACCCTATGTAATTTTTGGCATCAATTTTACCATCTAAAACATCAATATCCTTCTCAATAATTACACCAATCTTGAATAATTTTTGAGCTGGGCTTAAAAATACTTTTTCCAATACTTCTATTACTGATTGATTATTTGCATTTGAATGTTTTAATGCTTCTTGAAGCTCCGCTTTTATAACGATTGCAATACTTTTTTTAGTAATATCATTATATCCATCAATTACTAATAAGTATGCCCCTGATAAACCCATTTTTTTTTGATTTTCAGCTAATAACTCTGCAATATCTACACTTATTTTAACAAAATCTTTCTCAGAAGCTTTATTTAATTTTGTTGCGTAATCAAAGAATGTTCCATCGGAGGTTTCTTTAATACCCATTATAAATGCGTTACTTTCTTTGCCTGCTGCCGAAATAATTCTTTTAAAAAGTATTTCTTCGGCTTTATTATCTAAGTTGATGATTTGGCTTTCTGGCTCTACTGTTGCAGAAGGCTGAGAAGGTACTCTTTCTATAATTCTATGAACTATTAATCTCTTTATTTTCAAAAACTGTATTCCTAAATCCATAATATATTAATTAAAGTTGTTTTCTAATTTCTCAAAATTTAACCTTCGGCAAACCTTTAACAATTTCAACGGTTTGCACAGAAACGTTTATAATACTCAATAATAAATCTAAAATATATCTTGGATTACCGACTTCATCTGCCCAATCGTTCGGGTCGTTTTTGATTTGGCTTTCTTTGTGGGTTGTAATGGCGTAACGCTCCATTATCCATTCAATGGCAGATTTGCCGTTTACTACATATTCATAGGCTTCGGCAGGAATGTTTTCTACTGTGATTTTGCTATTGAAAAGTATCTTGCTTTTGTCTTCTTTGCTTTGGAAACGCATTTTTTCAACTTTGAAAAAACTGCTTTCAGCTCCTTTGATAATTACCCCTTCGGCTGGGGCAACTGCTTCGTAATTTATATGTAAATCTGCTAATTTGCGACCTGCTTTACTGAATGCCCAAAAGTCTTTCATTTCATCTACTAATGGCAAACGTGGTAACATTTTTTTAAGGTCTGCCGCAAATATTTCTCTATACTCAGGGCTATGCAGAAAGCCATAAACATAGTAAAAAATATCTTCTTTGCTTACATTTTTACCATAAGACCTTTGTGCTTGTTGCAAGATAAAATCAGAAACACCATCACGTCGAATGTATTTATCTTTATTTTCCTCAAATAAACTTACTTGCTTTTTTTCATTTTCTTCATAATAATATAATGGGAAACACTGACCATTAAATTGCAATTGTACATCTGGAATACAATCTGTAATTATGGTTGAAAAATCTTTGCTCCCACCAATTCCCGAAAGACTTATGATAACATTCTTAGAGTCAGAACTTGGGAAAAAAGAATCCATTCTTGAAACAACATTATTAAATTCTCTACTAAAATATAAATGTTGCTTGAAAAATGGGCGATAAAACCCAACTCTTAAATTCTGAATATCAAACTTTTTTTCTTTTCCATTATTAGCTTCTGCTAAAAAAGCACGAGTCCAGTTAATTTTTAAATCGTCATATTCTACAAAATCTTCAATTTTTAATTTTTCATGTTTAACCCGCTCTTCTAAAAAAAATATAGTTTGTTGATTATAAAAATTTATTGACTTTGATACATTATGGCTTAAAATATCAATATTTGAATTATAACACCACGTATCACGAGAAGTTTCTAAACCCCTACAATATAACCCATTAACAAAAAATGTTTTTTTCTCATCCTTAATTCCTAATGGTATGAAAGTTTCAAAAACACTATTCCTAACACTAATCCAATCACCATGTTCATTAGGTGAAAGTATTTGCCAATCTATTTTTTCATTATTTACCGATTTGAATTTTGTAATAATATTTAGTTTATCTTCTCGGCTTAGATAATCCCCAATATCGTGATAATGAATAACCGCTTTATCGGTTTTAAAATTTTGATTTTTAACTAAAAAAGTAATAGCAATGGGCGTTCTTGAACCTGAGCCAAATATTTTTCCACCTTCTTTTCTCGAAAGTTCGCCACTGGTTCGCTGATTTCCTCTTAAATTAAAAACATAAATAGCTGTAAACTCTTTTTCTAAACATTTGCGAAAGCCTTCTGTACTATTTCCATCTATCCAAGCTCCATTTGAAACGAAGGCTATCATTCCACCATGTTCTTTGTCTAAACGGTCTGTACTCCATCTAAATGCCTTTATATAAGAATCATATAGTGAGTTTTTATTTGTTGCTTGTGTTTCTACTGCATAAGTCTTTGCTATTCGGCTATCTAATTTCTCATAGCTTTGATTTTGTGCGTTATCATTGGCTGATTTTTGACCAACTGAATAAGGAGGATTTCCCATTATAACACGCAAAGGGGCTTTCTTTTGAGCAATTACACGGTCGGAGTTCTGCGGAAACATTTCAGAAAACATTTTTTCACTGGCATCTGATTCGCCTAATTGGAAAGTATCTGTTAAACAAATACCCTCAAAAGGTTTGTATTCGGCAGCGTTTAAAATATCGTGGTATGTATTTTCGATATTGATGGCAGCTATGTAATAAGCTAATAAAACTATCTCGTTAGCATGGAGTTCTTGGGTATATTTTCGTTCTAAGTCCTCTTTTTTGATTAAACCACTTTGTAACAATCGGGTCATAAATGTACCTGTGCCTGTAAATGGGTCGAGAATATGAATATTTTCATCAGAGATTGAACGACCAAATTCTTTTTTCAGAATATCATCAATTGAATGAATCATAAAATCTACGACTTCGACTGGCGTATAAACAATACCCAATTTTTCAACCATTTTTGGAAATGCTGACTTGAAAAACTTATCGTACAATTCAACAATTATTTTCTGTTTACCTTCTGCATTATCAATACCACCAGCACGATTTTTTACCGATTCGTAAAATTTTTGTAGTGTTTCGGTGTCTTTATCAAACGATTGGTCTTCCAATAAATCAAGCATTGTTTGCATCGAAACCGAAATCGGGTTATTCTTTACAAACGAATAACCTTCAAAAAGTGCTTCAAAAACTGGCTTGGTTATGATATGCTGCGAAAGCATTTCAACGGCTTCTTCCTGCGAAATTGAGGGATTGATATTTTTTTGTAAACCACTTAAAAAATTAGCAAAAGCTTGATTATGTTTGGTGTCTTCATTAATCAAGCGATTGATACGCTCAATATAGCGTTCTGCAATTTGTGCCACATCTTTTGCCCATTGCTCCCAATAACGGCGGTCGCCGACTTTCGTAACCATTCGAGCAAAAACAACACTTTGCAATTGCTCAAACTGTATTGCCATTTGTCGGTTTAATTCGGTATTGGCTTGGCTATTGGCTGAATTATCATCACTATTACCATAATCTGGTCTGCCTACCAAAATTTGGTCAGGGCGTTTTTTGTTGAGTTCTAATTTATTTACAGTTGCATTAAAACGGTCGTCATGGGCCCGAAGGGCATTTAAAACAGTCCAAACAACTCTATAACGGTCGTTATCATCGAGAGCTTTATCGGCTTCAACATTTGAAGGAATCACCACAGGAATAATAATATAACCATATTTTTTGCCAGGGGATTTTCGCATCACACGCCCAACCGATTGCACCACATCAACTTGTGAATTTCGAGCCGATAAAAACAAAACAGCATCTAACGATGGAACATCCACCCCTTCGCTCAGGCATCGGGCATTGGTCAAAACTCTACATTCTCTTGGGTCTTCGGGCGTATTTTTCAACCATGCCAATTCTCGATAACGGTCTGTTACGGACATTGCACCATCAACGTGCTTAGAAGCGATTGATACTAATTGCTCACGTTTTTCGGCTGGTAATGAATCGGAATAAGTATCACGAGTATCATTGAAAATGCTTGTTATTTTCTTTGATTCTTTGATATTTTGGCAAAAAGCTACGGCTCTTCGCATTGGTTCGGGGTCGGTTTCTTTTAATAATCCAGCATCACCCAAAATCTGTTTTGATAGAGCATTGATACAACCAATTAGCTTTGAAGCATCATCAGTATTGATTTCGTTACTATCATCAGCTATCATTTGCTGAATGGCAAGTGGCATATCGCTTTCGCTCAATGTCAATACAAGTACCTTATAATCAGACAATAAACCTTCTTCAACTGCTTTTCCAAAACCTATTCTATAAATTTCTTCACCATAAACTGCCACATCGTCCATCGAACAAAGTTCTGCGTCTGCCTGTGCTGCTCTCGATTTGGCGTTATCATCAAAAAGCCTTGGTGTGGCAGTCATGTAAACTCTTTTCTTTGCTTTCAAAAAGTCATTATCGTGGACTTTTACAAAAGCAGATTCGTCACCACCAGAAAGTGTTACGCCTGTGGTTCGGTGGGCTTCATCACAGATAATTAAATCAAAAATTCCAAACGGATTTTCTTTATCTTTTGCGATTAAACCCTTTTGTGCATTTGAAATTACTTCGATTGACTGATAGGTAGAAAAAACAACCGTCATTCCCTTGTTTGGCGATTGCTTTAAATATTCAAATTGGCGTAAAATATTTGTTACGCTCGTTGATGCTGGCAAAGCTAAATCGGTAGTACCTGTATTATCACCATCATCATTTTTCTTACTAACACCTGAATCCGAACATATACAAATCGCATTTATTGGCTCATTGGCTTCGGCTGTCCATTCTCTCAATGTTTGACCTAATAAAGCAATAGATGGAACTAAAAACAAAATTAAACCTTTGCCGTTGGTTTCATTTTCAGCGATTTTTAAAGAAGTAAATGTTTTGCCTGTTCCACAGGCCATAATTAATTTACCTCTATCTGCGGTTTTAAAATGGTCTTTTGTAGCATTTATTGCTTGTAATTGGTGTGTACGAGGGCTTTTTCTTGCTAATCTTGCTTTCTCACCAAATACACCATTTTCAAGCTTTTCCCAATCAACTGGAGCTTGTTCTAAATCATAAAGACTTAAACGAGATACTAGCGGACTTTGGTTTTTGATAGCTTCCTGTGCATTTGCTCCCCAATAATTGGTGGTCGAAATCCAAAGACGATGTGCAAAACTAACCTTACTATTATTTTCATCAGTAAAAGTTCGACTGGATGTTGAAAGAAAAGAATCAACTTCGGGTTTATCAATTACGGCGTTTTCTTGATAACATTTGCACTGAATCGCCCAATAATCACCCTCATTTGTCAGTGCAACTAAATCAATACCTGTATCTTTTCCACCAAAATCTTTACGAGCTGGGAAATCATTCCATAACCAAACAGATTTGAATTTATAAGCGTAGTTAGGGTCAGTTTGAAGAAAAGCCTTCATTGTTCTTTCAAACTTATCTCCTTTATCACGTTCGGAGAATGCAGCTTTACGAAGATTATTAAGTACAGTTTGAAAAGTTGTTTTTTCGTTCATGGTTTTGTTACGCTGTAATTTCTATTAAGTAGCAATTACGCCAATTATTGAACACAAAGCAATACGACCAATAAAGAAATAATCGGGTGGGGTGCGTAGTCAAAAGGCGTGCCTAACCTAAATGTGCGATGGAAAAGCCTAATATCTGTGTGCGGTTGCGATTCCTTTGCAGGAAGGAACGACCGATAAGGAATGGCAGTAAGCCTGTGCAGAGCCTCCAACAGACTTTAGGCTGTGCGGAAAGGTATTTAGTGTTAGGCAAAGTCTTGTGCGGCTGGTGGGTGGGACTATAATGATACCTTATACTCGGTTGCATAAAATGCAACATCACGAATGAACACAATCAATCATATTTTCCTGTATAATTTCCTTTTTCTTCCACTTCTTTGTAATAGCCTTTTGATGCTTTATTTGAGCTACCTACAAAAATCTCTATGAAAAAGGCGAGAATCTTCATTGCAATAGCAAAAATCATCAAAACTGCGTAGAAAATAAATTTTAAGATTTTAAGAAAAGTGTTCATGAAATTTGGTGGTTTTAGGTATAAATTTACGAAATTCTAAGCATTTTTTTACAATCTTCGGCAATTTTATTCATCATTACTTCGATGTCAACAGGCTGATTAAAACTCGGTATAGGCTTGCTATGTGTTTGAAATGAACCATCTTTTTTATATTCCCCATTCATGCCATCAATAGTTTTAAAAATCTCTCTTATGACTTTCATTTTAAATGTAGGAATGATAGTACCAACCTTAATGTCGCTTGGCTCAATGGCTCTTATGCCTACAATCTCGCCCGCTTGAAGATTCAAAACATCTTGGGGTTTTACAGCACGCTTTTCAATTTCTGAAAAATTATTTCCTATTGAATTATTGGTTGAGTTTAACCCCTTTGAACTATGACTCTGATTTTCACTTTTAGTAACTAATTTAGTTTCGCCAATCATCCTTGAAATATACTCTGCCGTTGAAAATACCGTTGTGCGTGTAAAAAACTGATAGTTTAAATTAGCTAATAGCGATTCAGCTTCGGGTTTTCCATATTTATCTTCGATTTGTGTTAAATTTTGTGCCATGAATACTACTGAAAGTTTATTGCTTCGGCAAGTGGCTGGTACATTTGATAATCGAGGAATGTTGATTTGGGCGGCTTCATCGAGCAAGCAAAAAGAATGGTGTTTACCTTGCTCATTCATTTGTTTGAGTGCTACCGAAAATATCAATGAAATAATCGGAGAAAGTGCTGCCGCAATATGATTATCAGTTCCTACACAAATGACCTTTGGATGCTTAGGGTCGTTGATATTCAAATCAAAATCATCGCCCGATAAAACGTAAGTCAAATTTGGGTCGTTCAAAGTGGCAAAATCAATTTGTAATGAACTCACAACGCCCGATAATTGATTACCTGCTCGTTCATCACGGGCTGTCAAGACCGAACGAATAATTTTGGCACATTCATCGTCAGTTTCCAACATTGCCATTGTATCTCGGTAAGAAAAGCCCGTAATGATGCTCACCAAGTGCGGAATCGTGCAGTATGCAGGATGATGTTTTTTCAAAAACCAAATAATGGCAGTCAAAAAAGCAGTAGAAGATTTTACCCAAAAATCAGATTTTTGATTAGACTCTGTGTTAAAATTTACGACTAATGCCTTAGCAAACTCAGTGGCATAAATCTGACTTTTCAAGTATTTTGGATTCAAAGGGTTGAAGCGGTGCGATTTACTAATATCTGAAAAACTGACTACAAAAAAAGTAGGCTGTAATTCACCTTTATTCGATTCTTTCTTGGCTGAAAAATGCAGATAAGCAATATCAGATAAAGTAGGGAATTTGTAATCATAGATGATTCCTGCATAATTTTTTCGTGCAAACTGTTCGATGAATGGCTCGGCAGTTGAAACAGTCTTACCACCACCATTTGAGCCAATAACCAAAATTCCACGAAATGGATTGGTGATGTTTACTTGTTTTTGATTATCTCCTTTCAGATGTAAAGAATAGTTGGTTTCATTCTTTTTTCGGTCAGTCTGCACTCTTTCAATTTCTTTTTCAGGAAAATACGAGAAAAGAAAGCCAAGTGTAACAATCGCTACATAAATAAAAAGTGTTAAAAACGAGAATGGTAGATAGATAATAAATAACCCTAATGTCGCACACAAAACATAGGTGATTATTATATATTTACGGTGCTTTTCATTCAAAACTTTTCTTGGAGTAAAGCCATATCGTTCGGCAAGTGATTGTTTTCGGCTTATATAAAAGAATAGCCAAAGTAAAGAAAATGCCATTAATCGAACTAAAAAACCATAGTAATTATAGTACGTAGCATAGCGAACTAAAAACCATTGGGGCATATTTTCTGCTTTTATCCAATAGCGAATAAAGGCTTCACCAAAGATAAAAGTCATTAAAATTGAAACAATAGTCCATGTTAATAATTTTTCTTTTTTCATAATTTTTGTATTAAAATGAAAATATCTTATACAAGAAAGTTTATAAAGACAAGTCTTGATTTAAATTGCGTTTCTTTTTTCGTTTTGCAGAAGGGTTTATTTGATTTTTACTAAATTCGTCTGTGCTTAGATGCTCAAAAATGCTCTGAAAACTTTTAAATTCAGCCATGAATGATTTGTTTGTTGATGGTAGCTCTAAATCAGTTTGGATTTTAAAAGGCGTGGTATTTTCCAATAATTTCATTTGCTCAGATGAAATTGGAATATTCTTTTGCTGCTGTTGGCTATTCTTAGAACTTTTATTTGCCCTTACTTCTTTTATAACCATACCTAAATTTTTCCGAAAATCAGTGCTATTGTTTTTGATTTTTGCAATGTTTCTGATTTCAGTAATTTGCTTGTCTGTGATACCCAACTTCTCCAATAGATGTAATTTCTTTTCAGTCCAAAGAATAAAATAGGCAGTTTTATCTTTGGATTTAGGTATTTCTTTGGGGTCAGGTTTAAAATCAAATTGTTGGTTAAACTGTCGTTGATTGGCTTCAAACCAAGTTGTCATTTTGAATTTTTGTTTATTAGATGTATTTGGATTTAGCGTAATTTTCTGCTCCTTATCTCGTGCTGAAACTACTACATGAATATGTGTCTGTAAACCTTCTTTCAAATCGCCCGATTTCTTTTCACCGTTCAAAACTTCTACATCTGTACCTTTGTAGGCTCTGTTTTGGTGAATGGTAGCATACCAAACTAAATCTTTTTCAGAAAGCTTTCTGCCTGTATTTAACGGAGTACCGCCCAGATTGAAATTAGCTGCATATTTTTCCATACAAGCGATAGTAAATGCCTTCATTTTTGAATGGTCATTGCCTATATGCTCCAACTCTTTTGCTGACGGAGCAATGACCAGCGAATGAAATTTATCATCTTTTTGGGTCAAGCCTTTTACATTATTATCAATGGCTTCCAACATTTGTTTTTTATCAAAATCGCCCAAAGAATTAAAGAAAATACCTTTTTCTTCGTTCGTTGATGGTTCTTTATTGAGATAATTACCCAATCGAGCGGCACTACTTTTATTGTCATAAACTATGTTGCCATGCTTGGTAGGGTTAATTATTTTTGAATACATAGATTCGATATTTCTTTATTTTTATTCCTCTAAATGTTTGAAAGCTTCTTTATAAAATAAATCAAGCCTTGCCTTAATGGCTTCAACTTCATCTTTAGTCATATCTAATGTTTCAAAGAAAAGTGTGGTAAATGATACCAAATACGCTAAAGTCTGCCTCGAAATTTGCTTGTTTTCGTTGATTAACTTATCGGTTTCTCTTTTCTTTAATTCTGCCAAAACAGTATTAATAGGCATAATATGTTGGCGTTCTTGCACCTGTAAAAAAGAGAAAATCTGATTTCGTAAACGCACAACCTGATTGGCTAAACTATCTGAATCATCAAAAAAACGTGGGTCTATTTTGTGTTTAATGAAGTAGCTTAAAGCAGTTTCGGTAAACATTTTCATTGTCAATTTCTCTACTTTTTTTGTTAGTCTGCCATTAACGAAGACCGATTTTAGATGAGTTTTATCTTTTTCTGAGAGTGTTGGAATGATAGCATCGCCATTGATTTTGTTTAAATTTTCAACGGTTACTCTTACATTTTTGACAATTTCTTCATCAATCTTAATTTTGGCTATTCGCACTTCTTTTTCCATATTTTTGTATATCGGGGTACTTTATACTGTTTTAATTCATTGATAATCAATGACTTGCATTTACTTTGGGGTACTTTGTTTTTTATAATCCTCTGATTATAAATGAATTAGCTCTGCTAATCTCACCCTTCTTGCTAAACCTTATTCTGCGTAGTATTAACGAAGTTTTGAATGTGAATATTTTCAAATAAAATAAATAAATATATAAAATGAATTATATCTTTGTGTCAGAATTACAGAAATAGGATAAAACAGAAAGGCAGATTTACGGTAAAACATATATACGGTAAAACAGAAAAATAGAAATACTGGAAAGCAGAAGTACAGAAATACAAGAATACAGAAATACAAAAATACAAGAATACAGAAAAGCAGAAGTACAGAAATAGATTACGCACCCCGCTCATGACAGAAAAACAGTATTACAAAAAATCAGAAATACAAGTATACAGAAATACATAATCACAGAAATACAGAATCACAGATACCTGTTCAATACAGAATTGCTAAAAAACAGAAATAGTATAAATTTTAAAACAATCAATCAATGACAACACAAACAAGAAACAACAACAGTTCTCTGTCCGCTCGAATTATTTCAGTAGCAAATCAAAAGGGTGGCGTTGGGAAAACCACGATTACAGCTCTATTGGCAAATATTTTGGGAAGCACTTATCAAAAGAAAGTTTTGGTAATTGATGCCGATTTACAAGCAACAATTGCTATGACACGAGTAGCTGATTATGAGAAAAAGGACGAAGGTTTTGTTTTTCCCTACGAAATCATCAGTATTGAAGAAACCGATACATTGCACGAATTGGTGCAAGAAAACCAAAATTTATTCGATTTTATATTCATTGATGCTCCACGATTGACTAACAAAGACGACATTATCAAAGATGCCATCAATATTTTTGCTCCCTGCGATAGTATCTTAATTCCGACCCAAAGCAGTAGTTTTTCTACGGATTCAATGTTTCAATTTCTACCTGTAATTAAAGAAATTGAAAAACAACGAACGGATTTAGACCTTGATTTTTACTTTTACGCCTTTTTGAATCAATCTCGTTCGACCAATAATGACAAAGAGGTGTTGGAGTTGATGAAACAAAACGAAGAAGTACCATTTTTTGACACTCCTTTATCCATGCTCGAAGTGTTTGTTATCAAAGATTCTTACACGTCGATTTTTGATAAAAAGGGCGGTAAAGAGAAGTTTGAGCCTTTTTTCAAGGAATTTATTGAGAAATTTAAGATTGAACTATGATATGGAAAATCAGAAAGGTAAGCCAATGACAATGGAAGAAAAACAGCAGCTCATGCGTGAACGCTTGGGTAGAAATATTGGTAAAATGTACGATAAACCTGTTGAAATTACAACCAATGAAACTTTGGAAGTAGCAACACTGAAGCCTGTCGATAAACCCAATAAAGTAGTCAAGGGGAAAGAAAAAGTACTTGAAGCGACTGACAAAGTTTGGAGGATTGAATTAAAAATTGCTTCGGTCAAACTGCTCTACAAACTTGAAATAATATCAAAAATGAAAGGTAAGTCTAAGCAACAATACTTTTTAGGACTCTTGGAAAAGGATTTAGCTGCTAATGCCGACCTGTTTAAGAACATCTAAGATGAATTGATTTCAGTGAACAATTAGTAAATAGGACTATGCCATTCCAAAAACTTTAAAATAACGATTGGGCGAAGCCCAAAATTTTTTTGGACAAATTGGATTTGTGTCATTTAGGTAAAAAGTACAAGGAAATTAAAATTAGGGTTGTAAGCATTTGCACCTGCAACCCTAATTTTTAGGCATTTATTAACTCCGTACAGAATTTAAAAGCAGTTTGATTGAGTTCGTTTGACGAACCAAACGGATTGCCAAAGGTGGCATTTTTTGTGTTTTTAATGTGGGTAGTGTAGTGCGTGATGCCATTAAAAAGTCCAAAAGCATTATCACCCAAATCGGCACATTCTCTGTCAATTGAAGAATTGAGATTAGTTATAATATTTCTTTTTCGGGTCGATAATTCATTGCCGAGTTTTTCTTCGTCATTCATTCGGGTTAATCGCTCAACCAAAGCATCTTTGATGGAATCATCAATTTTTACCCAAGAAAGTTGCTCCATTTTTTCAAATAATTGGGTGCGTTGCTTCATAAACATATCAAAGTATTGTACTAAACCATCAATGCGGAGACTGTTATTTTTAGTGTGGTTTACTTGGAGTTGACGAAAATTTCTTGAAAAACGGTTGGAACATCTGACCATAATATTACTATTTCCAATAAAAAAGCCCGTTGAACCATCAAAACTATTGCCTATCATCAAATAATCTTTAAACTCATGCCCGCAAACCTGCATTGTGTCGGTACATTTGAGAAATGATAAAACCTTTTTTCCTCCATCCACATCGTAATAATTTTCAATCGGAAAACCTGTAATAGCGTGTAGTTTTTCGGTTACTTCAATAAATTTTTCGTTGTGTGTAGGGGTGTAACTGGATTTGGCAATGTTTAATAATTGCCCATTATCGTTGCGAAAAATACCTTTATAGCCTAAAACTTGCTTATTGTTGGCAAAAATCGGTTTTTCTATAATATCCCATTGTAAAGATTCCATTGAGTTAAATTTTAAGTTTAAATGATTGATTTGAAGAAAGCCCAACCCTAAAATTGGGCTTTCTTTGTTTGTTAGATAGTGAAATTAACAATTTCGGTTTCTAAGGCTTTGAGGTGGGTTTTGCCTGTTTTTACCAAATTATTGATAAAATCCAAAATCATGGCTACATTCTGAATTTGAATGTTTTTGTTTGTTCCCACATTTGAAATGGTCATAATCAAACCTTCATCACCGTAATCTTTTGAAAAATCCTCGAACTCGCCTACTCGTTCTTTGGCTTTGTTGAATTGTTCTTTCATTTTCAAGCCTTCATCTAAGCGGTCAAAAACTGCATTGGCTGATTTTAATTCAATTACTTGAAGCTGTGTAGAAACTTCAATTGGCTTTTGTTCTTCGGTAACAATCGGCTCTGTACCATTGATTTTACCTTTGTCGGTTGCTGTTTCTGCTTTCGCTACTGGTGTACTGTTACTGTTGTTTTTTGCTGGGGTGTTTACTGGATTGCTCATTTTGTTTTTGATTTAATTGGTTTGATAAGCCCATTAAAAGGGGGGCTTTTCCCTTATATTGAATAATTGAAAATTAGAATGGTAAATCACCTTCATTTTTACCTGCTTCAAAAGCAACATTGCTTTCTTTGGTTTCTCCAAGTAAAGGTTTTTTCTTGTTTCCTTTGGGGTCTTGTTTAGCTTCTTGCTCTGCCTTTGCTTCAACTTCTTCTCTGCGTTTGCCCAATAATTCAATGCGGTCAACTCTGATTTTTACAGATGTTCGGGCGTTGCCGTCTTTGTCTTCCCATTTTTCAGTTCTGATTTTTCCTTCGATGCAAATACGGTCTCCTTTTTTAATAATCGTTTCAGCTACGTTGGCTAAATTGCCCCAAACTTCCAAGCGATGCCATTCCGTTTGCTCTACTTTTGTGCCGTCTTTCTTGGTATAATTTTCATTCGTTGCCAAAGAAAAAGTAGCTACTTTTGAACCACTATCAAGGGTCTTAACTTCGGGTGTACCGCCCACATTTCCGATTAAAATTGTTTTGTTCATTGCTGTATAAATTAAAGATAAAAATGAATGTTTTAATGAGATAATATGCTGATTGTTAGCTCATTATCTCCTTGTTTGATAGTATAAAGATACGGCAGAAATGGTGTTTTTTGAAGTAAATGAGATAGAATCGACAAACAAGATTCATCCTTTTTTCCCCTTAACAAAAACTCTTTTAGGTATAAAAAAGCCCTCCAAAAACTTAACTTTGAAGGGCATAATTAAACACAATA